>NZ_JBHUSE010000003.1:0-210958 GCF_042674585.1 Arthrobacter sp. NPDC057013 | reverse complement strand
TTGTCCCCGTTCACCTCCTGTTTCTGCGCTCCCCCCGCGACCCCACCCTGGGGGGCGCCGGGGGGGGGGGCGGTCGCGCCGTCCGGGCTGTTCGCGGCCTGGTGGGCCGCGACGTCCGTGCCGGACTCCAGCTGCCCGAGCGCTATCCTCACGCCGGTTCCTCCCGTCCCGTAATCCAACCCAAAACCTAGGCGGCGGCCTCCACGGTGGCCTTCTCCGTCGTCGTCATTTCCGGCGGCGCCGCCCGGAAGCCGCGCGTGATCAGCGCCAGCACCACGATGCCCAGCGCCAGCCAGCTCAGTCCCAGCGTAATCGCGTTGCTGTCCAGCTGGGAGAGCAGGTAGGCGCAGACCAGAGCACCCACCGCCGGGATAACGACGTACGAAACAAAGTTCAGCTGCTCCCCCGCCCGGCGCCGGCGCACGTAATGGAACACCACGGAGACGTTGACCAGCGTGAAGGCCGTGAAGGCACCGAAGTTGATGAACGACGTCGACGTCGCCACGTCCAGGAAGATCGCGATCAGGCCCACGATGCCGGTGACCACCAGGTTCACCACGGGCGTGTGGTACTTCGCGCTGAGCTTGCCGAAGATGGCCTTCGGCAGCACAGAGTCGCGTCCCATGGCGTAGATCAGGCGCGAGGCGCTGGCCTGCGCGGCGAGGCCGGAGGCGAACTGCGCCACCACCAGACCGGCGAGGAACACCGCACCGAACAGCTGCCCGCCGATCTGCAGCGCGATGGCGCTGGCCGCTGACGCCGAGTCCTCGAACACGCCGCCCGGATGCACCAGCTGGGTGACGTAGGAGACGGCCACGAAGATGCCGCCGCCGATCAGCGCGATGAGCATGATGGCGCGGGGCACGTTGCGGCGCGGGTCCACGGTTTCCTCGGTGAGGGTGGTGACGGCGTCGAACCCCAGGAACGAGTACGCCGCTATGGCCGCGCCCGCGGAGATGGTGGCAAAGCTGGACGTGCTGTTGAAGAACGGCTCCGTGCTGGCCAGGCCGCCCGCGCCGGAGGTGGACACCACGTTGCCGATGGCCAGCGCCACGAAGATCACGATCACCAGCAGCTGGAACGCCATCAGCACGTAGTTGGCCTTGTCCGCCACCTTGATGCCCAGGATGTTCAGCACCGTGGTGATGAGGATGAAGCCCACAATCCACAGCCACATGGGCACGCCCGGGAACTGCGCGCTCAGGTACGAGCTGCCGATCAGCCAGATCACCATGGGCAGGAACAGGTAGTCCAACAGGATCGCCCAGCCCACCAGGAAGCCCACCCGGGGATCAATCGACCGGCGCACGTACGTGTACGCGGAGCCGGCCACGGGGTAGGCAACCGCCATCCGGCCGTAGCTGTGCGCCGTGAACAGCATGGCCACCATCGCCACGAGGTAGGCCGACGGCGCCGCCCCGCCCGTGGTCTCGGCGATCAGGCCGAAGATGGCCAGGACAATCAGCGGGGTCAGGTACGCCAGGCCGAACAGCACCAGCGACGGCAGCTTCAGCGTGCGGGTCAGGGTTGGAGTGGTCACGTGGGTGTCCTTAAGCATTGAAAGTGGGGGGTGTCCAGGTCAGCGGATTGATCCGCCCCTGGTAGACGGGAAGTTCGACGGCGGCCTCCCCGTCACGGAACTGGGACCAGGGACGGTTGAGGTTCTCCGTCCCGTGGGTACGGACGTGCCCGACGGCGGCCAGGTCCAGGTCCGCTGTCAGCAGCACCGGCGCATCGTCCCCGGCTTCCGTGATGGTGTTGCCCTCGGGATCGACGATGATGCTTTTTCCCTGGCCGGTGGGGCCGGCGCAGTTGACGCTGACCACGAACACCTGGTTGACGATGGCGTTCGCCTTGGCCAGCACCAGCTCCTGCCGCCGGTCCGGGGTGGTGGTCTTGACGACGTTGAGAATCACCTCGGCGCCCATCCAGGCCAGCTGGCGGGACACCTCCGGGTACCAGGCGTCGTAGCAAATGTTCAATCCCACCCTGCCGATCCCGGCCAGGTCCACGGTGGTGAACCTGTCGCCGGGGTCGTACGGCTCAAAGGGGCGCCAGGGGAAGATCTTCCGGTAGTAGCCGGCCAGCTCCCCCTCCGAGGACAGCACCAGCTGGGTATTGAACAGCTGGCCTTCCGGGCCGCGCTCGCAGACGCTGCCGGGGACCAGCCAGATGCCCAGGTCCGCGGCAAGCTCTTTCAGCTCTTTGATTCTTGGTCCGTCCAGCGGTTCGGCGGAGCCCTGCAGGGCTTCGGTGCGCTGCAGGTCCGGGGTCCCGTCGCCGAAGAGGTGCAGCTCGGGGAAGACCACGAGTTTGCTGTCCGGCTTGGTCTCCAGGGCTGCCGTGACCTCGTCCGCGAAGGCCGTGACGGGTTCGCCGATGAGCCGTGGCCTGGCCTGGGCGGCAATGAGGGGAAGGATGCGTTGCATGGGTTTGTCTCCGCGTTGGGGTGTGATCTGCACTATATTAGATCAGAATGATCCAATTATGGGAAGGGGCTGCGGATGGGCCGTAAAGTAGCGGATATGACCCGTCAGTTGGAGGACACCGCCTCCCCCGCTTCTCCCGGCGGCGCCTCCCCCATCGGCTCAGGCGCCCTGGCCGGCATCGACCGCAGGAGCGCTATCGACGCCGTGCGGCTGCGCATCGGCATGGCCATTTCGCTGGGACTGCTGAAGCCCGGCGAACGCCTGCCGGACCAGGAGGACGTGGCGCTGGGCCTGTCCGTCAGCCCGATCACCGCCCGCCGGGCACTGGCGAGCCTCGCGGACCAGGGCGTGGTGGTGCGCCGCCGCGGCCGGGCCGGAGGAACGTTCGTGGCGGAGGAGCCTCCGCGGGACGTGCTGGCCGAACTCACGGCGTCGCCCGCGGAGTCCCAGGCCGTCAACCGGCTGGTGGACCGGCGCCTGCTCTTCGAATGCGCGGTCACCCACTATGCAGCCGTCAACGCCACCGCCGAGCAGCTGGACGAACTGGAGCGGCTGACCCGGGACATGGCGGAGTCCACCGACTGGTCCGCCTACCATCAGGCGGACGAGCAGTTCCACCAGCTGGTGGGAACAGCGTCCTGCCTGGGGACCGCCGTCGGGGTCTATCACGAGACGCTGGCCGAGCTCTATGCCTACTTCATCCCCTACCCCATCGAGCTGCTGCACAAGTCGAACTGCGACCACGTGGAGTTGGTGGCGGCCCTCCGCGCGGGAGACGGGGACACCGCCGTCGAAATCTCCCGGAAGCACGTGGACATCCTGCACCGGACCATGTTCATGGGCCTGGCCGATGGCGGATCCGGGTCCACACCGACGTGACGAACGCCGGCCTCAGCCGTCGTTCCGCTGCTGCTTTTTGGCCTGGCGTGATGTCCATCCCTGCCGATGGAGACGTTCAAAGCCATCCAGGAGCAGGTCGAGCGCAAATTCAAACTCAAACTGGTCGTCGCAGCCATGGCCCACAACGGAGCCTTCATCATGGCTCGCTGCGGTGGCCACCTGAAGGATGTTCGGATAGCGTGCCGCCATCTGCTGGAACATTGCAGCCTGCACCTCGGGTGCCACCTCAGCGGCAGCTCCCCCACCCGGGCCGGCGGAGTCATCAAACAGCTCTTGGCTGAATCCCCAGATGCGGCTGCCCATGGCGTGCATGACGTGATGGGTCAGGTCCACTGAGAAGCCGCCGGCCAGGAACATGGCGATGAAGGAGTCCATGTAGCCGAGGACGGCGGGGGTCTGGTTGGTTCGTGATTCCAGGACATTCCGGGCCCACCTGTGCCGCTGGAGCACGGCCCTGGCCGAAAGTACCCGCAGCCTGACAGCGTTCTTCCAGTCGGCGCCGCCAACGGCAGGATCGATCTCGGAGATGATTGCCTCGACCATCCCGTCGAGGAGCTCCTCCTTGTTGGCCACATGCTTGTAGAGCGCCATCGGCACGACACCCAGCTCCTGCCCCAACCTGCGCATGCTGAGCTCGTCGATTCCAGCCTCGTCCGCCAGGGAGACGGCAGCCTGCAGCACCCGGTCACGGTTCAGCCGCACGCGCCGCTGCCCTTCGATCTGCTGGGTCACAAACCATCCTTTCCCTGATCCAAACTTACGCCATTGACAGGTGTACCGCGTACACTTTATTCTCCTTCCATGAAGGTGTACGTCGTACACCAATGGGTACGAGGAGTCCCCTATGAATCCAAGGCAAGCAAACCCGGATCTCGTCCGTCGTCCGGCTCACGCAGGCGGCATCGGCCACCCTGGCAGCACAATGAGGGGCGGCTACCTACGGCCGGTTCGGCGCACCGGAAGTGGTCCGCGTCGAGGAAATCCCCAGACCGTCACCGCGTCCGGACGAGGTCCTCATCAAGGTCCACGCCAGCACGGTGAGCGCCGCCGACCACCGCGCCCGCAGCCGTACCGTCCCCGCGGGTCTGGAAATCCCGACGGCCTTCGGACTTGGCGTCTTCCGTCCACGTCGCAGGGTTTTGGGAATGGACGTCGCCGGCGTGGTAGAAGCCACGGGATCCGCTGTGACGAGGTTCCGGGTCGGCGACGAGGTGGTCGCCATGCTCGGGGCAAAGTTCGGCGGCCACGCCGAATACGTGACGGTCACGCAGGACGCAGCCACCACTGCCAAACCGCGGACCATGGGTTTCGAAGAGGCAGTCACGATCGTTTTCGGCGGCCTCACGGCCCGTGGCTTCCTGGCCCGCGCCAACGTCAAGCCCGGCGACACCGTCCTCATCAACGGGGCCTCCGGTGCCGTGGGGACAGCCGCGGTGCAACTCGCCAAGAACATGGGAGCCCATGTCACTGCAGTCTGCAGCAACGGAAACCCGGATCTGGTGACCTCCCTGGGTGCGGACCGGGTGATCGACTACACCGCTCAGGACTTCGCCGTCCGGGACAGCACCTACGACGTGATCATGGACTGCGTCGGCAACGCCCCCTTCAGCCGGGTATCCAGCAGCCTGAACCCGGGCGGAAAACTGCTTCTCGTCGTCGCCGACCTGAAGGGGATTCTCCAGGCGTCCGCCAACAGCCGCAGAAGCGGAAAACTGGTCACGGCCGGCGACCTGAAACTCAGGTACACCGCCGACGACCTCGCTGACCTCGTCCGACTCGCGGAAGCGGGCCGGTACAGGCCCGTCATTGACCGGACCTACACCCTTCGCGAGATCGTCCAAGCACACCGCTATGTCGATGCCGGACGAAAAAAGGGAAACGTCATCCTCCGCATCGCCGGCGAATAGGACTCTCACATGAAAGCCACCGGAAACAACACCGCCCAAACTTCGGGTCATACCGAAAACCACAGGCCCGGCTCCCGCCAACGGCCCCGGCACGGCTGGCTGGTGCCGGCGGCCCTGATCTTCCTCACCCTCATCCCCGTGCTCGCCGGAGCGGCACGCCTCACCGAACTGACCGGCGGCGCCACCATCACCCCGCGCAACGAGAGGTTCTTCACCTCGCCTATCCCGGTGGTCACGCACATCGTCAGCGTCACCGTCTACTCCCTGCTGGGGGCATTCCAGTTCACCCCCTCCCTTCGCCGGGGCCGGCGCAGCTGGCACCGGGCAGCGGGACGCATTCTCATACCCGCCGGCTTCCTGGCGGCGCTGTCCGGGCTGTGGATGGCCCTGTTCTACGAGCTGCCGCCCAGCGACGGGCTCGTCCTGCTCATCTTCCGGCTGGTCTTCGGCAGCGCCATGCTGGTGAGTCTGATCCTGGGAGTCCTTGCCATCACCCGCCGGGACTTCGCTAAACACGGCGCCTGGATGACCCGCGCTTACGCCATCGGAGTTGCGGCCGGGACCCAGGGCATCATCCTTATCGTCCCGGAGCTCCTGACCGGACCGCCCGACGTGACCACGCGGGCTCTCCTCATGGGCGCAGCATGGATGATCAACCTGGCGGTGGCCGAATACGGCATCCGCCGCCGCTCCCGGCCCAACACACCGCCCGCCCGGCGCGGCCGGACTGCCACGTTTGTTCCAGGGCAATGAACGGTTTCGCGAGCGGCATGGCCTACCCTGCCCGGACTGCCGACTAGCGCTTTTCCCCTGCACACGCGCGGTTTTCAGGAGTAGGCTATGGGCGTCGGCAGGATTCCTGCGACTCCTTGCCGCGAGCCGGTTCTCCACCTGAAGAACCGGCAGTCACCGTGAAAGGGAGACTAATGACAACCGCTTCACACCCCGCACACCACCACGCAATGGGGTTGTCCCTTCACAACACCGCCATGGGTCTTGGTGTGGTTTTCCTGCTGGTTGGGGTCCTCGGGTTCATTCCGGGAATCACCACCAACTACGGCGCCATGAGCTTTGCCGGATATGACTCCGGGGCAATGCTGCTTGGAGTCTTCCAGGTGTCCGTGCTGCACAACATCGTCCATTTGCTGTTCGGCGCGGCCGGCATCGCAATGGCCCGGACCGCCTCGACGGCCCGCTGGTTCTTGCTTGGCGGCGGCATCGTCTACATCGTTCTGTGGCTCTACGGCCTGGTCATCGACATGAGCTCGGGTGCCAACTTTGTCCCGTTCAACTCTGCCGACAACTGGCTGCACCTGATCCTCGGCCTCGCCATGGTCGGCCTGGGCCTCTGGCTCGGCAGGGATGCCATGGACCGGACGAGGGGAACCGCCACCCCATAGCGCGGACCCACCGTTAGCAAAACCAACGACGACGGCCGTCCCTTTTCGGGGCGGCCTTCGCCGTTGCTTCGGCGGCCTGCGCTTGGAATACTGCCTGCATGCCTTCCCTTCCCGCCGCATTCGCCGAGGACGTCATCAATCAGCCGCTGCGGATCCAGTTCGACGCGTTCCTCGATGAGCACCGCAGCAGACTCAATGCCTCCCTTGACGGGCTGACGGAGGAACAGGCACGCCGGCCTTTGGTACCGTCCCGCACAACGCTGCTGGGACTGGTCAGGCACGCCACCTTCGTCGAGAAAGTCTGGTTCGACGAAGCAATCACCTGCCGTTCCCGCGCCGACATCGGCATACCGGCAACCCCGGACGAGTCATTCATCCTTGAGGACCAGGACACGATTGCCAGCATCCAGGCCGCCCACCACGCAGCCTGCGAGGCGTCGCGGCGCGCTGCGGCCTCCCTGCACCTCGACGACCTCGTCCACGGCAACAGGCGCGGCCCGCTCCCGCTGCGCTGGGTGTACCTGCACATGCTGCGCGAACTCGCACAGCACTGCGGCCACGCTGACATCCTCCGCGAGCAGATCCTCCGCGAGCAGATCCTCAGCAGCTGACACCGTGAGCGCGGGCCGTGTTGGCGCCTGCCTTGTCAGGCCGGCACACCGGCAACGCGCTTGATGACGGAGTCGAAGGTGCGGTCGGGCAGGATCCGGCTGAGCCAGATCATCGGGGTCGCCCCGATGCCGACGCTGTAGCGGGTGCGCGGCCTTCGGGCGGTGGCCGCCTTCGCGATGGCGCGGCCCACCACCTCGGGCGGCGAAGCGAGCCGGTAGCCAGGCTCGGAGCTCGCAGAGAGCGTCTTGGTCATGGCCTCGGCCTGCGTGCGGTAAACGCCCTGTCCGGAGGTGGCGCGCAGTTTGTCCGCGGCGATGGCGCCCCACTCGGTGCGGATCCCGCCCGGTTCGATGAGGACAACGTCGATGCCGAACTGCCCGACCTCGAGGCGCATTGCGTCACTGAGGCCCTCGACCGCGTACTTGCTGGCGTGGTACCAGGAGCCCAGCGGTGTCGCGAAGCGACCACCCATCGAGCTGATGTTAATGATCCTGCCGCTCCCCTGTGTCCGCATGTGGGGCAGCACCAGCTGCGTCAGCCGCGCCAGGCCGAGCACGTTGACGTCGAGCTGGGCCTGCGCCTCGGCAAGGGGAACTTCTTCCAGGGAACCGTAGGAGCCGTAGCCGGCGTTGTTCACGAGGACATCAACGCGCCCCTCGTCCTGGATGATGCGCTCGACGGCGGCGCGCGCCGACTCCGCGTCCGTGACGTCGAGGGCGAGCGTCCGGATGCCGGCCTGCTCGAGCGCGGCCATCCGGTCAGTCCGCCGCGCCGCGGCATACACCGTGAAGCCGGCGTCCTTGAGCTCGCGAGCGGCGACCTCGCCAATGCCGGAGGAGCCGCCGGTGACCAGTGCAACCTTCTTGTTCATGTCAGGTTTCCATTTCTCTCATTCTGGGTCCGTCAACTAAAGAACCGCTGGTCTCTAATGTAAGAGACCGCCGGTCCTTAGTCAAGAGACCTCTGGTCTGTAATATGGAGGCATGAGTACTTTCCAGCGCGCCAGAAGCGAGGACCAGCGGGAGGCACGGCGGGAAGCCATCCTGCAGACGGCGGCCTCGATGCTTGCCGAAATGCCGGTCTCCGCGGTCAGCCTGAACGAGCTCAGCCGCCGGGTCGGGCTGGCCAAGTCGAACGTGCTGCGCTATTTCGATTCCCGCGAGGCGGTGCTTCTCGACCTGCTCATCCAACTCGCGGAGGAGTTCTTCACGCAGATCGGGAAACAGCTACTTGGCGTCGTCGACGCGGACGCTTCGGTCCGGGCCCGGGTCGGTAGCGTCGCCGCGGCACTGGCGACCGAGATCTCGGCGCGCCCACTGCTATGCGAACTGCTCAGCGTCCAGGCAGGCGTCCTGGAGCACAACGT
This sequence comes from Arthrobacter sp. NPDC057013, assembly GCF_042674585.1. NCBI lineage: Bacteria > Bacillati > Actinomycetota > Actinomycetes > Micrococcales > Micrococcaceae > Arthrobacter > Arthrobacter sp. NPDC057013. Next base: position 202,344 of record NZ_JBHUSE010000003.1, on the reverse strand, counting down.
CACCGCGGAGACGGTCATGAAGTACAAGCGGAACGGCTACGAAAGCCTGGCCCAGTTCACCGCGGCACTCCGCCAGGTCCTCCCTGAGCTCAGCGAGGAGGGTGCAGCAGAAGCAACGAGGACCATCACCGTGTTCGCCGGCGCCCTCTGGACCCACGCCCACCCACCCCAGGCCGTGCAGGACGCGTACGCGGCGGACCCGTCCCTGATATTTTTGCCCTCCGGCTTCGCAGCGTCCTTGGAGCGGACGGCCAGCATCGTCCTCATGGGACTGCTGGCTGACTAACCGACAACCTCCGCTGCCCCCTGGGACGGAGTTTTTTTGTCGCGAGTTGGAGGCCCTTTTGCGGCCATTATCTGCACAAAAACTCCGCCCTCCCCGCCGTCGTTGCTACAGATAGTCTCCGGCATGCTCGCGGGCGATCTCCAGCAGGGTGGAGTGGAAGGCAACCTCTGCCGGGGCGTAGACCTTGTCCTGGCGCTGGGCCAGCAGCACCCGCCGCAGGGGTGCGGCCGAGCCGAGGCTGACGACCCTGACGTCCGGGTGCTGCAGCGCCACAGCGGTCTTGGGCACCATGGCCACGCCCATCCCGACGCTCACCATCGCCTGGGCCTCCTGGTAATCGTTGGCCAGGAAGCCAATGGTTGGCTCGAACCCGGCCTCATGGGCCGAGCGCTGCAGCACTTCCACCACGGGGTGGGCCTCGGCCCGCACGATCCACGATTCCTTCCGAAGCTCCTCCATGCGGATCTCTTCGCGGTCCGCAAGAGGATGCCCGCGGGACACCAGAAGGACGGTGCTTTCCTGGAAGACCTCCGTGATCCGGATGGAATCGTCATGAAAGCGGTTCCAGGGGTAGTCCCAGAGGAGGCACAGCCCGGTGACCCCCGACTGCAGGTCTTCAACAAGCTCTTCGAAGCGCGCGCTTCGCAGCGAGAGGCCAATCGCCGGATACCTCTTCTTGAAGGCCCGGATGACAACCGGCATGAATGACCCCGCGAGAGTCGGAAACGTCCCTACGGTCAGGGAGCCGCGCTTCAGGCCGGCGATTTGGTCCAGGTCGGACTGGGCGGCCCGCATCTGCCCGACGATCTTGCGGGCGTGGCCGGCGAGCACCTGGCCGGCCTCCGTGGGGACCACCCCGCGGGAACGGCGGTTGAGGAGAGGCTGCCCCACTTCCTGCTCGAGCTTCCGCAGCTGCTGGGAGACCGCGGAGGGCGTGTACAGCATCAGCTCGGCCGCGGCTGTGATCGATCCCTGCTCGACGACCTCCACCAGCAGGGCCAGCCGCCGGATATCGAATAAATCTTGGGCTTCATCGTTAACCACTTCTTCACCCTTCTCCTCTAACGGTTCATTCTATGCAGCCAGCCCACGATTCGTGCGAACTGGCGGCTCCGAACGGTCACCCGAGGGCATTTTGACAGGAGCACCAGCCCCTGAAACTCAATGAATGAAGGAACACTACATAGGCTGACAGAAATCCAACATTGTCTTCATTTGTGATCTGGGTCAATCTCGAATCAAGGCACCGAACATCTCGGGGCGGTAGAGAAGCAAGGAACGGGATCATGAAGATCGAAGCGGAGTGGATGCGCGGAGGCACCAGCAAGTGCTGGGTCTTCGAAACCGGACAGCTGGACGAAACGGGAACCAGCCCGGATGTGCTGCTTCCCCGGCTGTTCGGCAGCCCGGACCACCGGCAGATCGACGGCGTTGGCGGGGCGACCTCCACCACCAGCAAAGCGATGATCCTTCACCGCCCCGCAGACGATGATGTTGATGTCGAGTTCACCTTCGCCCAGGTGGGCATCGAAGAGGCCGCAGTGGACTGGGGCAGCAACTGCGGCAACTGCTCCGCAGTGGTAGGCCTGTACGCCATCGAAAAGGGCTGGGTAGTGCCCACCGGCGACGTCACCCGGATCGTCACCCGCAACACCAACACCGGCCAGATCATCATCCAGCGCGTGTCCACGCCGTCCGGTGCCCTGCCGATCGTGCCGCAGGCCCAGATGCCCGGCGTCCCGTTCCCCGGGTACCGGGTGGGGCTCGGCTTCCAGGACCCTGCCGGCAAAACCACCGGCCAGCTGCTTCCCACAGGTTCAGCCTCGGACACCATTACCGCCGGCGGAACCCGCTGGACCGTCTCCATGGTGGACGCCGGAGCGCCGGTGGTCATTCTCCGGGCCGAGGATCTGGGCCTTGACCCGGAGCGCTACGACAGCTGGTCCGCCGGGGTGGAGCTGCAGCTGGAGACGCTGGAGCACATCCGCCGCCAGGCCGCAGTGCGGATGGGGCTCGCGGCCACCACCGCCGAGGCAGCGCGTGCCGTCCCCAAGGTGGCAATCGCCGCCTCACGGGCACCGGGCGACGCGGAAAGCGACGTCAGCGTCATGATGCTCTCGATGGGCAAGCCCCACCCGGCGCTCGCCATCACCGGCAGCATCGCACTGACCCTCGCCGCCCGCACCCCGGGCACCGTGCTCAACAGCATCACCGGCAGCACAGTCCGCCCCACCCTGCGGCTGCGGACACCGGCCGGCGTGATCGAAACCTGGAGCGAGGAACGGGACGGATCGCTGCTCGTCGGCGTCGACCGGACCGCCCGCACCATCGCCACCACCACCATCCACGTCCCCGAGGCCCTCGGCAGCGCCGTCGACGCCTCCTTCGCCAGCGCCACCAACTGACCAGCGCCACTCAACGAGGAGACAGCATCATGACTAAGACTGAAGAACAACCAGCACTCCTGGAGGGCGACACCAGCGAGGACCGCTCCCAGCGGCCCAACCGTCGCCGTCGTATCCTGCTGATGACGGTAGTCGCCACCGCTATTCTGGGTCTGGCCGCCCTCCTGTTCGGGGGTGTCTTGTTCAGTCCCGCGGCCGCCTCGGGATCGGAGCCGACCATGACAGCCACGCAGATCATCCCGCTCGTCATTCTCGTCGTGATGTTCGTCGTCGCCACCAAGTGGCCGCTGAACATCGGCGTGATGGGGCTGGTTGCCTCCTTCGGCGTCGGCTATTTCATGCTCGGCATGAGCGACAAGGAGATCCTTGAGGAGTTCCCGGCCAGCATCGTCCTGACGATCATCGGCGTCACGTACTTCTTCAGCATGGCCCAGCGTAACGGGTCCATCGACATCATCGTCCAGACCTGCGTCCGCATGGTCAGGGGCAAGACAATGCTCCTGCCGTGGGTGTTCTTCCTGATGGCCGCCGCACTGACGGCACTGGGCACCTTCTCCCCCGCCGCAGTCGCACTGCTGGCACCGGCAGCCCTCGGACTTGCCTACGAGTCCCGCATCCACCCGGTCCTCATGGGCGCCTTCGTCATCAACGGAGCCCACGCCGGCGGCTTCTCCCCGCTGTCCGTCGCCGGCGTGCTGGTGCACGACATCTCCGTGAAAAACGGCTTCCCCATCTCCCAGGGCGCGCTGTTCACGGCCAGCTTTGCCCTGAACCTCATCCTTTCGGCCCTGACCATCGTGGTGTTCGCCCTCCTCGGCAAGCTGCGCGACAAGCACGCCAACGAGTATGCAGGCCTCGAGACGCCCCGCGCCGGACGTCCGGGCCGCCAGCAGATCTTCACGCTGGCACTGATCGGTGTGATCCTGGTCTGCACCCTGGGCTTCCACATGCCCATCGGCTTCGTCGCCCTCTCCGCCGGCCTCATCCTGGCCTTCGTGAACATCAAGGAACACAAGACGTTCATTGGCGGCGTTTCCTGGTCCACCGTCCTGCTGGTGGCAGGCATGATCACCTACGTCTCCCTGCTCCAGCACGTCGGCGTCATCGACACCCTCGCCGAGCAGGCCCTCGCGCTGGGCGCCCCGCTCCTGATCGCCCTCGTCCTCTGCTACGTCATCGGCGTCGGATCCGCCTTCGCCTCGTCCACCGCACTGCTGACCGCGTTCATCCCGATGGCCGGTCCACTGCTGGCCACCAGTTCGCTGAGCGCCTCCGGAACCGTCGCCGCACTGGCCATTGCAGCCACCGTGGTGGATGTCTCCCCCTTCTCCACCGACGGCGCCCTCGTCGTCGCCAACGCCCGCGACAACGACCGCCAGCGCGTCTACAAGCAGCTGATGATGTACGCCGGCGGCGTGGTCCTGGCGGCTCCTGCCCTGGCCTGGGCCCTGCTGGTACCCACCGGCATCATGTGATCCACCCCAGGCAGGACACACAACGGTTGCTGCCAGTCGGTGACCACCACCGATTGGCAGGTTGCCGGATTCACATCCGGCAAGCGAACGGGACCACAAACCCTGCACTCCATCGCAACAGGTAGCCCGAAAGCCGGGCGCAGGAATCAACCCGTACGCACCAAAGGCAGGGCGGCTCAGCCGCCCTGCCTTTTGGCGTGCCAGGAAGCGGCGCACCAGCCTGGCTGCCGCCGTCGACCAGCTTAGGGGCACTGCTTAAAAGCACGACGGCGGGCCGGCGTCCAGCGTACGGTCAGGCCTTGCGCCTGACGTCGCGTCCGCCGTCGCCCGCTGGATCCAGGGCTGAGTCCCGGTGGAGGTCGCGGTCCAGCCCGTGGCCGTCGGCGAGCTGCGCGAGCAGGAGGTCAAGCTGCGCCACCTGTTCGCCGGAAAGCGGCGCCAGAAGCTCCGCTTCATGCTGCTCGGCGATCCCCCGCAGCTCACGCAGCACCTGCTGGCCCGCATCGGTGAGGTGGAGTTCGTAGTTCCGCCGGTCGGTGCTGCTGCGGACCCGTTCCACCAGGCCGCGTTCCTGGAGGGAGTCGATGAGGGAAACCACCCTGCTGGGGACGGCACCCAGCCTGTCCGCGAGGGAGCGCTGGCTCAGTCCGGGCGCCCGGCCAAGCAGACGGAGCACACCGGCGTCGCTTGGCGTAAGGCCGATCTCGCGCGTGCGGTCCGCAAAGCGGGACGACGCCACGGCGCCCAGCTGGGACAGGAGGAATGCTGTCCGTTTCGGCCTGCCGGGCTTGGCTGAGTTCATGGCTCCAGAATACATCCTTGACAGAATAATTCTGTAGGTGAACCATTTTAGTGGTGATGCAATACGGCCCTCCCGGAGGGCCGAGCCGGAGCAGACGGTCCACAGCAGAAGGGTGCAGCCATGAGCAACCGTTCACTTCCCAACGAGCGGCACCAGACCGGTTCGGGCGGCCCGCACCCAGGGGTTCTTGCCATCGTCAGCCTTGCCATTTTCCTTGCCAGCCTCATCACATCCGCGGTCCTCACGGGCGGCCAGACGTTCGTATCCCCGTTCGCGCCTGCCGATCAGGTGGCTGCCTTCTTCCGGCAGAACACTGCCCCAGCGAGAGTGGGCGGCATGCTCCAATTCGGTTCCGCCGTGCCGCTGGGGATCTATGCGGCCACCGTCTACGCCAGGCAGCTTCGGCTCGGGGTGCGCGTTCCCGGGCCGGCGATCGGCTTCTTCGGCGGCATCAGCGCAGCCATCTTCCTCATGTTCTCGGGTTCCGTGACCTGGCTGCTGAGCCGGCCCGAGATCACCACGGACGCCACGCTCACGCATGCACTCTCCTTCCTCGCGTTCATCACGGGAGGCGTCGGCTTCGTCGTCGGACTCGGCCTGCTGGTGGCGGGGATCGCCGTCCCGTCACTGATCCTGCGGTTCATGCCGCGGTGGCTGGCCTGGACCGGCCTGGTCATCGCCGCGCTGTCCGAACTGAGCTTCCTGTCGATGGCGGTCGAGCCGCTCCAGTTCCTCCTGCCGCTCGGCCGCTTCGGCGGGCTCCTCTGGCTGGTCGCCGCCGGTTTCATGCTGCCACGCAACCGGGCGGCAGCGAACCAGGAGCCGCGAACGCAAGGGACGGTAAGGCCATGACGACGGCGGAGCGCGGCTTTACGGCGGACGGCAGGCCGATGTCCGGCAAGGTGGCGCTGGTCACCGGAGCGAGCCGGGGTATCGGCGCCGCGATCTGCGCTACCCTGGCGGACGCGGGCGCGCAGGTGGTTGCAACCGCGCGCGATACCGACGGCCTGTCAAGGCAAGTCCAGGCCATTCACGAGGCTGGCGGCCATGCAGTGGCCCTTCCCGTGGATGTGACAAGTGAGGACTCGGTGAAAACCCTGCTGGCCGAAGTCCAAGAACGCTTTGGCCGGCTGGACGCGGCAGTCAACAACGCGGCCGGCGGCGGAAGACCTCCCGCCCCGCTCGTCGAATGGACCAGCGCGGACTTCGACAGTGCCATCTCCGTCAGCCTGCGCGGCGTCTTCCTTTGCCTGAAGTTCGAGATCGAGCTCATGCTGGCAAGCGGGAATGGCGGGGCGATCGTGAACATGTCCTCCACAGCCGGCGAACAGGGCGTCGCTGGCCTGTGCGGCTACGTAACCAGCAAGTTCGGCGTCGGAGGCCTCACGCGCGTGGCGGCGCTCGACTACGCCGCCCACGGCATTCGGGTCAACGCGATCGCCCCGGGGCCCATCCTCACGGACCGGCTCGCGGCGGCAGGCCAAGCGGCACAGGAGAAGGCGGCCGCAGCGGTGCCATTGGGCCGAATCGGCACCACCACGGACATTGCCGCCGCAGCCTTGTGGCTGTGTTCTGAAGAGTCCGCCTTCGTCACAGGCAGCGTCCTGGCGGTCGACGGCGGCCGGCTGGCCGGAACTCCGGCCTTCAGCACCAGCAGAAAGGAAGCCCAGCCATGACTGAACCCCTCTGCAGTCCTGGAGGGGACGGCGGCAGGTCCTTTCCCTTGTGAGCCGCGCCGAAGCAGCAGTAGCATCCCCTCACCTGACGGTTCCGTGGAAGTGGGCAACGATGCTCGAAACTGCGCGCAACGCTCGAACAGACAGCCACCGAGACCTGGTCACCGAGCTCCTCGGCCTGTGGCTGGTGCTGTCCGTATTCCTCGACGGCTGGGCGCACATCAACCTGCCGAGCCTCGAGACGTTCTTCACGCCCTGGCACGCGGCCCTCTACTCCGGCATGCTGGCCACGGCGGCGTGGACCGCCGTCGTGATCTGGCGCAACAGGACGCCGGGGCAGCCGCTGCTGCAGGCCATTCCGCCGGGTTACCGCGGCACCGCGGCGGGCGTGGCCCTGTTCGCCACCGCCGGCGGCCTGGACCTGCCGTGGCACGAGATCCTGGGCATCGAGGTGTCACTGGACGCGCTGGTCAGCCCCACGCACCTGCTGCTCGGCTTCAGCCTCTTCCTCATCCTGGGCACTGGGGTGCGGAGCGCACGTGCGGCCGGGCACGCCGGAAACATGACCTGGACCCCGGCGGTGATTTTCGCCGTCGTTCTCATGACCGGGCTGGGAGCGTTCTTCCTCATCTATGTCTCCGCCTTCGTCCGGCCAGGACCGACAGCCCTCTTCACCCCCACGCCGTTCGGCAGCCCCGGACGCAACCAATCGGAGCTGCCGGTAGTCGTCACCCTGGCGGGCTACCTGATCACCACGGCGCTGATCATCGCCCCGTTCCTCTTCACGCTCTCCGCCGCCCGGCGTCCCGCCCGCGGGATAGTCACCCTGCTGGTCGCGGCGGCGGCCTGGCTGCCCGTGGCGATGATCGGCCTGCACCCTTACTCGATTGCGGGAGCCGCGGGGGCAACGGTTGCCGCCGTCGTGGCCGACCTGCTGCTGACGGATTCCGGACAGCTGGCTGGGCAGGCGGCTGCCCGCCGTCACTGCAGGCATCGCGGCGCTGCTGTGGACGGGCCAGCTGGTGGCATTCGCGGTGACCGATGCGATCCGCTGGCCCGTCTCGCTGTGGCTGGGCGCCGTGGTGCTGAGCGCGGCGGTGGCGGCCGGCCTCGCACTGCTCAGTTCGTGGGGGACGGCCCGTTCGTGGACGCCGGGGCGGTCGGTGCCGGACGCCGCCGGCGGCAGTCCCGCCGTCGGAAGTTCCTGACGACGCCCCGCTACATGGTCATGCCCGGCGCCGCGCCGGGCATCAGGACGATGCCGACGGCGATCAGCACCAGCGCCGCCGAGACCGCGCGGTTGGCCAGCCGCTTCCAGGGCAACATCTTCTCCACCGCGATGAAGGCGCCCACCAACGCCATCCATCCGACGCTCATCACGCCCAGCGCAAACAGCGCCACCATCAGCGCCCAGCAGCACCCCACGCACCATGCACCGTGTTCCATTCCCATCCACAGCGCCCCGCCCAATCCCGGCCGCATCCTGTGCAGGATGAAGTCCAACGGCGTCCGGCACTTGGTGAGGCAGACGTTCTTTGCCGGCGTCAGCTGGTAAACGGCAGCCGCGATGATCACCCCGGCCGCGGCGTAGCGCCCGCCGGCGTCGGCCGCGAGCGCCCCGGGTGCAACGGAGACGACCGCCTCGTACAGCCCGTACGCCACGAGCCCGAAAGCCGTCCACGAGATCAGGTACCCGGCCACAAAAAGCCCGGTGGAGCCGCGCGGTGCGTACCGCCCGGTTTCCCGACGGCGGCGGCTGATTTTCGCGTACGCCGTCACCATGGGTGCCACCGAGGGGAACATCATGGCGGCCAGCATCACCACCCAAGTGGTGAGGAAGAAGTCCAGCGGCCCGGGGTCCGTCCAGCCTCCCATGTCCATCCCGCCCATCCGCTGCGCAGTGAGCACCCAGCCCGCCGCGGCGAGGATGAGCAGGACGGCAATCAGCCCGGCCTCGCGCACATCGATCGTGCGCAGAGTGTGCTGCCGGGGCTCAGGCGCGGCCTTTGGGTCCACCTTCGGCCATCTCGCTCGCGAAGGTGAAGTCCGCCGTCTCGCCGTAAACCGCCTGGTAGTCCAGGCCGAAGAGGTCAGATCCGCCGCTGCCCTTGCCGATCAGGAACTCGGGGGCGAAGCCGAACATGGCGTTCTTCACTGTGGTGACTCCCCCGCCGGGGCCGGGCAGCGCTTCGAAACCCAGGTTGGTATGGCCCGCCACCGACGCCGACGGGCTGTCGCCGTCGGAGAAGCTGACGGTGCCGCGCTCGACGCCGAGCCATTCACCGTAAAGGGCAGCGAAGTCGGCGAACGGTCCGCCCTCGTCCCCGTGCAGGATGCGCTCCAGCGCGGAGGCCTGGCCGTCCGAGATGCCGCTGTCCAGGACGATGCCCACCTTCCAATTGCCCGAGGTCAGGTTAGACGGGAAGAGGTTGCAGAAAGCGAAGTCGACGCCCGAAAGATCGGTGTCATTCAGCCGGCCATGGGCAATGTGGAAGACCGCAGAACCGCGGCATTCCCCGTTGGGCCCCGTGGGCGGATTGTCCACCGGGCACGGACAAATCAGCTGGCAGTTGCAGTTCGCAAGATACTTGCCGGACATTTCCCACGACATTGAGGACTCTCCTTGCTGGCGCCATTGCCAGGCAGAAGCGGCGAAGCACGGCGCCGAAACGACTGGATATTGGGCGAAAAGGCCCTGATATCGCTGAGAATACTCAGCGCGGATTGAGTGTCAATAAGCTTTTGCTTCGCCCGAAACTGCTGGCTTTAACCAGGTCACAATGCCAGAGCGACGAGCGCAAATCAGGACCGGCACTGTAGTCCCGGGCGGGACCCGGAGATGGCGGGATCCTAAGATGAGGCATGGACTTGTGGGACGTCGTGTGGACGGTGATCGGAGCCGGGCTGATTCTGCTGATGCTCGTCGACGTCTTCCACACCCTGCTGTACCCGCACGGTTCCGGCCCCGTGTGCAGGACGATAATGCACGGATTCTGGCGTCTGTCCAGACTGTCCAGGAACGGGTCCTCGTCGATCGCGGCTCCCACGGCCATGGCTGCCGTCATCGGCGCCTGGGCAGCCATGGCCGTCCTGGGCTGGGCATTTCTCTACCTGCCGCACCTTCCGGAGGGTTTCATCTACGGTGACAGGGTTCCCCGGCAGGCGGATTTCCCCGAAGCGGTCTACATCTCCATGGTCACGCTGTCCACCGTCGGATTCGGCGAGGTCGTGGCGGGCCATCCTTTGCTCAGGCTCGTCTCGGCTGCCCAGGCGGTCATGGGTTTCGGTTTGCTGACGGCCACGGTTTCGTGGATCCTGCAGATGTACCCGGCTCTGAACCGCCGTCGTGCCCTTGCTCATCAACTGAACCTTTTCAGGGAAGCGGCAAGTCCCGGCGGACCGTTCACCATCAATCCAGGCCATGCCGCCGCGCTGCTCGAATCGCTGGCCGGCAGCGTCGCGGCCGTCAGCATTGACCTGCTGGCCTTCCACGAAACGTACTATTTCCAGGAAGTCGAGCAGAGGGGCTCCCTGCCGGCCACCGTTACGTACGCCCAGCAGCTCGCGGCCGAGGCTACGGCCAGCGACGACACCGATCTGCAGTTCGCCGGGCGGATGCTGGAGGCGGCGTTGGACGATCTCGCGAAGGTTCTCCGGGGCAGGTTCGGGCATGCCGGCACGACCTCGACCGAGGTGTTCGAACACTATTCCACACACCACAGGCACCGCCGGTCCCGGAAGGCGGATACTCCTTAGCTCGCCGGCCTTGAGCCGGACGTATGACTGACGAGATAACAACGTTTGGCGCGCTGTACTGCCCTATGCGCCTGTCAGGAATTGCTGTGTGAGCAGACGGATACAAAGCAGAAACGTTGCAACGACGCCCTGAAACATGCCGCGGCTACGCTAATTCCTACCTGAAAACCGCAGGTCAATTGAAAGGAACTAGCCATGCTTTGGAATACCTTGAACCTGTTTTTCAGCTCCGCGCGCAATGATGGGCACTCCGCATTTGGGGAGACGGGGCCGAACAGTGATTTTCCCCGGGGCCACCTCACCTCCGCGCCGTGGGAAGGCTGGTGGGACAGCGCCGCGCAGGTGTGACGGGCCTGTGGATCGGTGGCCGCCGGGGGTAGGCTCGCCAAGAGATCCACGGCGACGGGAGGGCAAGGCATGACTGAACCGACAGGCAGTACCGAACTTGAGGACCAGGGGCTCCCGCTGACCGCACTTGCCGTGGCCGCGGGCCGCGCCGTCGAAACCTCGCGGGCCGACCCGCTCGTGGCGGACCCGTTCGCCTCGGCCTTGGTGGTGGCGGCCCGCTCCCACCTGGACCTGCCGACGGTGTGGCCCGCCGAACCTGCTGAGGCTCCTCCGCTGCAGCAGCCGCTCCTGCTGGCCTCCATCTACATCGGCATGCGGACGCGGTTCATTGACGATTTCCTGCAGTCCGGCCCACCGACGCCGCAGACGGTGATTCTGGGCGCGGGACTCGACACTCGGGCGTTCCGGCTGGCCTGGCCGGACGGTGCCCGGGTGTTTGAGATCGACAGTGCCAACGTCCTGGAGTTCAAGGCCCACGTGCTGAGCCGGCTTTCGGCGGAGCCCGGGTGCGAACTGATTTCCCTGCCCGCTGATCTGTCCTCGCCCTGGCGGGAAACGCTCCTCGGCGCCGGTTTTGACCCTGCGCAGCCCACCACCTGGGTCCTTGAGGGCCTGCTGCCGTACCTCGATGCCGCCTCCCAGCACGCGGTGCTGGGCGAAGTTGCGGCGTTGTCGGCGCCGGGTTCCCGCGCGGTGATTGAGCGCGCCGTGGCCCTGCCCAAGACCGACGACATCGAGGCCAAACTGCGCGAATTCAGCGAGCAGACTGGCCTTCCCATGAGTGAACTGCTGGCGCGGGCCGATCCGCCGAACCCGGTGGAACTGCTCGAGTCGGCCGGCTGGCGCTGCAGCAGCCACACCGTCGAGGAGCTGTGTTCGACGTACGGCCGCGTGCTGTCGCTGGACGCTTCAACCGAATCGGGGCCGGAGGCGCCGGAGCCTGAGCAGCAGCCAAACTCGGACCAGTCCCGGGGCGGCTTCGTCACCGCCCGGCTGGCGTAGGCCGCCGTCGGGAAAGGCGTCGGGAAAAAGGGCACGCCCTCAGGACTGGGGCGGAGCGGGCTCAGCGAGTTCAGCTGTGATCTGATCGGCCCAGGCGTCGATCGCCGCCCAGTCGCGCAGGTCCCCGAACCGGCCGCCGGTGAGGCGGAACAGTGCCCGGAGCGGAGCCGATAACTGGCTGGCCTCGTAGACGCCGGAAAATACAGCGTGGCTGCGAAGCGGAACATCCTTGAGCTGCGTTTGTTCCAGGCGTTGCTTTTGCAGTTCCGCACCGCGCCCGCGGAAGAGCTTTGGCAGGCCGTCGGACATCCCCACGCTGAAGGCCCAGACCGGTCGCTGGGCCAACTCGGGACCGTGCTCTGTCAGGAACTCCCAAGCCGGGGCCAACCACGCCTGATTGTGGATGGCGCTGCCCACCACCACGGCCTCGTAGCCGGAGACCGACTCGATCTGCTCCACGGACCGGCACTCGACCCCGCCCGGGACAGCCGCCATGCGGGCGGCCACACGTTCAGCTATTTCCCGGGTGGAACCCAGCGCACTTGCATAGGCAACAAGAACAGTCATGGCGACCTCCTGCTTTTCTTCCTCAATTCTGATGGAACCCGGCCCGGCTGCAACGTGCAAGCGTTCCCGCAATGCCGTTAACCTCAGCTCCACCTCCCCGCAGACGGCAGGCCACCTGGCCTCCCTAGGGTGGACGGGTCGGCGGCTCAGCGCCGGCCACCGTCATCCGGGAGGAACCAAAACCCATGCGCAAAGCCCTGACCGCAGCGGCCGCCGTCGCACTTTTCACCGCCGCCATTGCCGCAACGGCGGGACCCGCCGTTGCCGCGCCGACAGCGGACGCCAGCACGCCGTCGTCGAACTCCACCGCCTCTTCCGCCAACAAGACGAACGAGCGCAACGGCTCCTTCGACCTGCAGTCGCACCGCGGCGGCCGCGGCGAGTGGACCGAGGAATCCCTGGCCGCGTTCGCGAACTCGCTCAAGCTGGGCGTGAGCACGCTCGAGCTGGACACGCATCTGACCGAGGACGGGAAGGTCATCGTCTGGCACGACGACACGATGCAGGCCAACAAGTGCGTGGACACCGCTCCGGTGACGCCGAACGACCCCGAGTTCCCCTACGCGGGCGACCGGGTGGCGGACCTGTCGCTGGCCCAGATCAAGACCCTCAACTGCGGCTACAAGCAGCTGGCGGGATACCCGGAGCAGCAGGTGATCGGGGGCAACCGGATCGCCGAGCTCAAGGACGTGTTCGCGTTGGCCAACGAGTACGGCGCCAAGAAGGTCCGCTTCAACGTGGAGACCAAGGTGGAGGACGGCCAGGCCGGCGGCGACGCCTCCGTGGCGCTCACCAAGGCCGTGGTCATCGAGATCCATAAGGCCGGCATGTCCCGGCGCACCACCCTGCAGTCGTTCGACTGGTCCACGCTGAACTACGCCAAGAAGATCGCCCCGCAACTGCCGGTCGTGGCGCTGTCCAGCGGCGACGCCTGGCTGCAGGTGGGCAAGCCCGGCGCCGCGCCCGAGCTCGGCGGCATCGACATCGACGACTACGACGGCTCCCTCGCCAAGGCCGCCAAGGCCCTTGGCTATGACGTCATCTCCCCCGCCTTCGCGTCGGTCACCCCGAAGATGATCGCCGAGGCCCACGAATACGGCCTGCCCGTCATCCCGTGGACCGTGAACACGACCGCGGACATGGCGCGCCTGATGGACCTCGGCGTGGACGGAATCATCACCGACTACCCCACCCGCCTGCGCACCCTCATGGACGAGCGGGGGCTGAAGCTGCCGAAGGCTTACACGGTGTAGCTGTCCAGTCAGAATGTACGACGCCGGACCGTCCCCTTTTCAGCAGGGCGGGATTGCTCAGGGCGAAGAAGGCGAAGATGATCAGCGCCACTCCAACGAGCCTGCTCAGCGCACGCCCGTGCCTCCACGGCTTCTCCAGCGGCACGGTGACGGCGATGACGGCCGTCCAGGCGAGGTCGCGGAGCCGGCCTTTGTAGCTTGACCAAGTACCTGACGACGAGCGCGACGGTTCGGGCCGCCCGGATGAGTGCTCTGCGGGTCGACCGGCGCGTGGTTGCGGACTGTCACATGTTCCTGCCCCGACAAGTCAGGCCGACCAGGCGAACGGTGCCGAGAAGGAGTTCTTTCCGGCGTTGTCCCACGACAGGCCGAAGACATCCACCGTGGACGTGCCGCGTCCGGCGGCCAACGTGTCGGCGGGGAAGCCGATGCCGCTGACCTTAACGCCGGCGCCGGTCGGGTCCAGTGGCGAGACGAAGTCCTCCACCGACATGTCGACCGCCGAGCCGATCCGGACGCGGTGCTCCCTCCCGTTATCCTCATAGGTGAAGTCGCGGGACTCCACACCCAGCATCTCGCCTATCAGGGGGGCCATGTCCTCCATCGGTCCGCCCAGCTGGCCGCCGAACACGGCCCCGAGCGCCTCGGCCTGTTCGGGTGAGGCGGCTGCGTCCATAAGGACGCCTACCTTCCAGCCGCCGTCGCTCATCAGGGCAGGCGCATCGGTCACCACGCAGACGTTCAGGCCGCCGACGTCGACGCCGTTGACGTCACCCTTCTGGACGTGGAAGGCCAGCGCCACCTTGCAGCGGTCCTCATCCCCAGGCAATGTTTGGCCGGAGGTGGCACACGGGCAGACCATATCGCAGTTGCAGTTTTCGAAGTACGTGCCTTCGATTTGCCATGCCATTTTCGGGGCTCCTTTCCCACGAACCCCCCTTACGCTGACAGTGTGCTCCGGGCTACGGACCGCGTCAACAAGGAATTACAGCGCCACATAAGCCCCGGAAGACGCAGAAAATGCGGAGCGGACCGCTGGTACAGAGGCCGCCGCAAGCTGGCGTAGTGCTAGCAGAGTTCGTCCCAACGGAGAACTGCGCTGGGCTGCGAAAACTGCTAGGCACCAGGGCCGATCCCTACGCCGTTTTGCCGAATATGGCCGCCTGAACCCGTCGACACGCGGCCATTCTTGGCGATGGCCGACACCGCGGGCTGAACGCACCGGGCGGCTCAGGACACCTTGTAGCTCAGCCGGTACTTGGCGCCGTCTTTCGTGAACTCCATGATCCCGTCCTTGCTGCCCGGTTCGAGGACCTGCTGGCCGAGGTAGTCGTCGCCCTCGACGTCGTTCTCGTAGAGCTTCACCGAAACGTTGTCGGTGACGTGGATGCCGGGGCGTGCATGTTACACCGGAGCTGGGCCGCTGATCGAGCCGGAGGGGTCAAGTCTCCGAAGCGGCCACAAGGAAGTACGACGGCGGTGGGCTGGTAAATGGGGCCAGGCGCCAGTTCATCCCACACGGGGCGTAGCATATCCTCACCGAAAGTGAGGGGAGCCACCAATGATCGTGGTCCGGTTCCAGGTGAGGTGTCAGCCCGGCAAGGCTGACGAAGTCATGGCTGTCCTGCGCGACGTTGTCCTGCCCAGCCGGGCCATAGACGGCGTGGTCAGTTTCGACATCGGCCGTGATGTGACTGATCCCGATGTCTTCATTGCCACGGAAGTCTTCGAGGACCGCGCCGCATTGGACAGGCAGGAATCTCTTCCTGAAGTGGCAAGGGCGCTCGAGATCTTCGAAGGCTCACTGGCGGCCGAGCCGGAAGAGATCATTTTCCACGTGTCCTCGACGGAAACCGTGGAAAGCTGAACGAGCTGCACACCCGGTGTTGCCTGATACCCGTTTCGCCTGCCGGTGTGCTCTTCAGCTGGCGGAGCCACGACTTCAGCCGCTCGCCGTCCGGGGCCATGAGAAGACGCTCCTCCATGCTTTTCTGTAGCTTGATGATGAAGTCGCCCGATTGGCCCGTCTTAGCCTTACCCGGCGCACCGGCGGCGAGCCACTCGTCGTGGATCTCGTCAGGGGACTCGATACCGGCCTGCACGAGCGCTCCAACCACTTCCACTCTGTACAGGCCGACCCGCCCGTTCGCATCCGCTTCTTCCGGCACGGCAAGCGCCCTCCGAACAAGAGACGCCAGGCGGCTCAAGCGCTTGATAACCAGCGGGCTCACTTGGACGTAGGCGCTGATGTCGCTCTGCCCGACCTCGTGAGCGTACAGATCGCTTGGTCGCGCTATCCCCGCCCTGCGGAGCTGCTTTTCGTACGGCTCAAACGCCTCGAGCTTCCAGAAGTCCTGCCGCGGCTTCACGCCCAGGAAGTGTAGGAAATCCTCGCTCTTCCTCAGTTCCGCAAGCTCAGGGTCCCGTCGAGCCCATTCTTTGAGCCTCTCGTCCGACAGCGCGTACTGGAGCCGCCGCTCGACTTCATCCTTACCCGCCAAACCCTGATTCCTGGCTATGCTGCACGCCGCGTTGTAAGCCGTGTGGGGTGCCGTGGACCTCAGCGCCTGTATGTACAGGTCATCAGGTGATTTCTTGGCGTCGAGCAGATCGTGGTGAGCTAGGGCAGCTTCCAGGCGCATCGCCTGGGCCAAAGGAGCGGGAATCGGGTAACGCTTCGAGGGCGCAAGTTCCTGTACCAGCCTCTCCGCGACCTGCCGCGCATGCGACTGCAGCTGGTGGAATTCCCACGAGGCGGGCGGAAGGTTTAGTACCGCGCTGAGGAATGTCTTTTCAACGCGGTGCAGGAGAGGTGAGTAGCCCGCTTCCGAGATCGCTCGGCGGTCGATATCGGCCCTCATCGCCAAGGCCTTGCGGGACAGCCAGTCCGCGTAGGTCTTGATGGTCTCCTTATCCGTACTTTCCCGGAACAATGCGTGTTGTAGAGCCACCTCGGCGAGCATGTTCCCCGCGTCATGGTCGACGGCGGCACCCAGCAGCTTCTTTTGCCTCTCGTCTGCCATGGTGGTGTCGGTCGTGGCGATGTAATGGAGTCCCAGGCTCCGCCAATCCGTGGCCCCGCACAGACCTTCAAACCCGTAATGCTTCTTCGCCAGCGTCACGAGGATGTACGCGGACGCCATCTTGTGCAGCTCCAACTCGGCGGCGCTGTTAGTCTCCGCCGCAGTCGCCGTCTTGTCATCTGTGCCGGATTTTTCACTCTTCCCGCGCGCCAGCTGTAGCTCTTTCCCGTCGATCGTGACAGCGCCAACACTCGATCCGTTACGCGCCATGGAAACGGTCATCGACGCTTCATTGGACGAGGACACCACTACCCGCCACGGTGTGACGCCGAATATGGAGACCACGAGCTTCTGAACTGCAGCCAATACCTTGTTGGTAAACGAGACGGGCATGGCATTGTCAGCCAGCGCCGTCACGTCCGACCCTTCCGGAATTTCCAGTCCCCGGGGAGCATCGGCCCCAAGCTCATGCAGGAGGGCACCGATCTGCGAGACGTCGACCTTGCTGGTTTCGCCCTTCGTGTCACGCACATCCAGCGTCACGCGCAGCCGACTGCTCAAGTAAACGGCGAGCACAAGGGAACCAAACAGCGCCAACAGTCCACCCGCGAACATCTGCCCGAAGGACTTTCCTTCGATGGCACTTGCATTCCAGTCAGGCGCCAGCACGATCAAACAGGAACCGGACAGAATGAACGCCAGCCCGCTAAGTGCCAACAGGGCCCGGTCCGCCGGACTTTTTCTCACCCCGGAAATTTTTGGCAACAGGACCAGCAGCCTTCCAAGCACCAGGAACCCAGCGGCGAGCCCCAGCAACGCGAGTCCGGCTTTCGAAAGGGGCATTATCCACTCGGCGTTGAACCGTTCCCAGTTGGCGCCTGCCTTCTCTGCCGGGTTCTGCGGCGGTGCCGTTGGCGGGGGCTGCGCTGCCGCGCGGACGGCCGCAAGCCGCTCACCCTCGCAGGCCGTCGTCGCAAGCAGAGCAGGACTCCGCACCTGGCCGCGGATCTTTTCGATCAGGGCCAGGGCGTCCGCTGGTTTTCCGCCCTGAGTCAGACCAGCCGCTTGAGCGCACAAGCGGCCGAGATCATCTGTCGGCGTCGGACTCGGCGTCGGACTCTGAGTCGGACTCTGAGTCGACGTGGCCTGGCTGCTGCCAGTCCCGCCCGGCCCCGTATTGACCGAAAGGGATCCCATCACCACCACCAGACACAGCACGGCCAATGCCAGCAGAACACGCAGGACCAAGGCCTTGGCCCCCATTGGCCGGTGTCGCTCGGTTTCAAATATTGAATTGGATTCGGGTGTCGAAACTGACGCCTTCGAAGGTTCCCTGCTCATGTTTCTCGCCAGCCTTCGGAACCGCACGGTCATTGTGCGGCTCGCAGGCTCATTTTGCGCTCACGCTCAACAAAGGAAAAGAGCGCAAACTTTGGTCACGGTTTCTGCAGGCTCAGGCGGGCAGCTCCCGAAGTTACTCGCAGTTGGGATGGGTACAGGCTCAGCCGGCGAAGGGGCCGTCCTGCACGAGGTTCGCCGGGCTCTGCCCAGCAGCCAGCGCCTCGAGCTGCTGCGCAAGGAGCTTCACGATCCGCGGTTCGAACGCCGACGCGTTGCCGCCGATATGGGGCGTGATGAGCGCGTTCTCCGAAGCCCACAGCGGGTGATCGCTCGGCAGCGGCTCCGGCTCCACGACGTCGAGTGCGCAATGCAGCCGGCCTGAGAGGACCTCCGCCGTCAGGGCCTCGGTGTCCACCACCGGACCGCGCCCGACGTTCACCACCAGGGCGCCATCCGGCAACGCAGCCAGGACCTCGGCATTGACCAGCTTGTGCGTGGCCTCGTTCAACGGGGTTACCGCCACCAGGACGTCGTGCGAGGCGGCCAAGGCAACGAGGTCCGCCGCGGCGTGGACCTGGCCGCGCTCGTCCATGCGCGCACTGCTGCCCACCCGGGTCAGCTCCACCTCGAACGGCGCCAGTCGCTTGGCGATTTCATGTCCGATTCCGCCAACGCCGAGGAGCAGCACCCGACGGTCCGCCAGGGATGAACGGCGCTCGGGACGCCAGCTGCCCGTCTGCTGGTCCCGGACCGCCGCGTCGATGCCGCGGAGCTTCGCGAGGATAAGCCCGACGGCGAGTTCCGCAGTCGCGGCAGCGTGCACACCGGCAGCAGTGGCGACGGCGGCCGACGCACCGGCCGCCTCCGGCACGCCGTCGTACCCTGTCGACTGAGTCTGGACCAGCTGAAGGTTCGCCGCCTTGGCGAGTGAGCCCAGGACTGCAGAGGCGTCTATGTACGGGAGGACCACCGCGTCGAGCTCCTCCAGCGTGGCCCCCTCGGGGTCGGAGCACAGATCCCAAACAGCGCCCCGAAGGTCGCCGGGAAGAGGCTCCAGGCGTGCGAGGAGATCCCGGTCGGGAAAGCTGACGGTGCGGATTGACGGCATGGGTGTCCTTTGGGTTGGGGAAGCGGGGGTTTCGACAGGCTCAACCAACGGTAGAGACTTGCGAAAGATTTCTCATATGCGATCATCATCGCATCGACCGCCAAGGGCGACAAGGGCGGCACCACGCCGATCACGCCGACCGGCAAGCTTTTACATCCCGGAAACGAAAAAGGCTTGACGGATGGAAAAGGAAACGCGAAACTTTTCTCATATGTGATTGCGGTCTCAACAATAGCCGCCGCATCCAACCCTCCCAACTGAAGGTGAAACACCATGGCAACAACGCTCGAACTCACTGTCCGCACCGCACAGTGGACCCGCCCGTCCCGGGACCTGGTCAAGGCTTTCGAGAAGTTCCCGGTGGCCAACATCGGCGACGCGATGGAGCGGCTGGGCCTGGTGGACGGCAACATCAACCCCGTCTGGGCCGGCGCACACTGCGTCGGCACCGCACTCACCGTCCTCGGCGCAGCCGGAGACAACGCGGCTGTCATCGAGGCACTGAACTACATCGAGCCGGGTGACGTCGTCGTCATCAACGGCTTTGGGCACGCGCACCGCGCCCTGGTAGGCGAACAGCTGTCCCAGCGCTTCGAGGCCGCCGGAGCCACTGGCGCCGTCATTGACGGCTACATCCGCGACCGCGCCACCATCACGGAGATCAGGTTTCCGGTCTTCGCCCGCGGAACCACACCCGCAGGCCCGTTCAAGAACGGCCCCGGTGTGATCGGCGAGCCGGTGGCCATCGGCGGAATCGTCTGCTCCCCCGGCGACATCGTCGCCGCCGACGACGACGGCGTCGTCATCATCCCCCAGGCCCGCGCCGCGGAAATCCTGGAACGCGTTATCGAAGTCGCCGCGCACGAGGCCGAAATGACGGCCGAGATCACGCGCGAATACAGCTAATCCAAGCTTCTCCCCCAACAGGGACCCTCCTAGACTGAGAGAACTCCAATGACTAATTCATCGACGGAATCAGTGGACCTTAATACGGCTCAAGTACAGGTCGTCACAGCCGACGGCAGGATGGTGCGGAAGGCAACCTTCGCCGGCACCATGGGCTCCTTCGTGGAGTGGTACGACTACGGCATCTACGGCCTCCTCACCACCTACCTGGCCATCAACATCATGGGCTCGAAGGACCTCGGCTCCCTGCTGCTCACCAATGTCGGCTTCCTGGTGAGCTTCCTGGCCCGCCCGTTCGGCAGCGTGATCTGCGGCTACCTGGGCGACAAGCTGGGACGCAAGAACCTGCTCGCCGTGCTCCTGCTGCTCATCTCCGGCGCCACGGCCGCCATCGGCCTCATCCCGTCGTCGGCAGTCATCGGCTGGGCCGCACCGGCGCTGCTGATCCTCTTCCGCATCCTGCAGGGCTTCTCCGCCGGCGGCGAAGTGGCCGGCGCCATGGCCTTCGTTGGCGAATACGCCCACAACCGGCACCGCAACTACAACATGAGCTTCATCGCCGTCGGCTCGTTCTGCGCCCTCCTCTTCGGCAGCGCCCTATCCGCCACGCTCATCACCACCCTCGGCGACGCCACCATGGAAGCCTGGGCCTGGCGCGTGCCGTTCCTGTTCGCCCTGCCCCTCGGCTACATCGGCTACTACATCCGCTCCAAGATGGAGGACACCCCGCACTTCGACGCACTGCGCAAGCGCAATGAGGTGGAGCGGAACCCGCTGCGGGCAGCGCTGACGTCGAAGCGCCACCTGAAGGCCATCGCGCTGACCATCTTCCTCCCGGCAGTCAACGGCCCCGGCTACTACCTGCTCTTCGCCTACATGCCCACGTACCTGAAGACGCAGCTGGGCACCGGCAACAACTTCACCATGGTCCAGGCCCTGACCGTCACCGCCTTCAGCCTGGTGGCCATCATCATCTCCATCCCGCTCATGGCCCGCCTCTCCGACCGCATCGGCCGCAAGCCCGTACTCGCCGTCTCCGCAGTCCTCATGGCCGTGGTGTCCTACCCGATGTTCGCAATGATCACCACCGGCAACATGGTCCTGGCCTGCATCGCCACCGTGGTCATGGCCATCGCCTTCTCCGGCCACGCCGCCGTCGTCCACACCGTCCTAACCGAGATGTTCCCCACCACCGTCCGCTACAGCGCCTACAGCATCGGCTTCAGCATCAGCACCATCATCTTCGGCGGCAGCGCGCCCCTGGTCATGACCGAACTCATCAAGGCCACGGGCAACAGCATGGTCCCCGCGTACGCTTCGATCGGCACAGCCATCATCACCCTGGTGTCCGTGTTCTTCCTGAAGGAAACCAAGGGCCAGCCCCTGCAGACCCACTAACCAAACCCCGACGACGGCGGGCGGCGGCCACCATTGCCGCCCACCCGCCGTCGTTGGACCATTAGGCACCACAACAGAACCACCGGGAGAGTCACCTTGAGCATTAATTCAGTCGCCGTCGTTGCAGACCTCGGCGAAAGCTACGGCAACTACACCATCGGCGACGACGACGCCCTCCTGGGCCTGGTCACCGCCTCCAACATCGCCTGCGGCTTCCACGCCGGCGACCCCCGCGTCATGGACGCCACCGTGAAGTCCTGCATCGAACGCGGCATCGAACTCGGCGCGCACCCCGGCTACCCGGACCTGGTGGGCTTCGGCCGGCGCCTGATCGAGGCCAGCGAAGAGGAAATCCGCACCGACGTGCTCTACCAGATCGGCGCGCTGGACGCCTTCGCCCGCATCCACGGCGGCAAGATCAGCCACGTGGCCCCGCACGGCCGGATGGGCAGCATCGCCCAGACCGACGGCAAGCACGCCCGAGCCATCACCGACGCCATCAAGGCCTACGACCCCTCCTACATCGTGATCTGCCAGAACGGGCTGCTCGCCGACGAATCCCGCAAGCGCGGACTCGAAGTGGGCTACGTCTTCCTCGCGGACCGCGGCTACGGCGAGGACGGCATGCCCGTCTCCCGCAACGCCGAGGGCGCGCTCCTGCATGACCCCGAGGAGATCGGCCGGCGCGTGGTCCAGGTGGTCACCGAAGGCACCGTCCGCGCCGTCACCGGCAAGGTGGTCCCGCTCGGGCACGACGCCGACGTGGTCCTCCTCCACGGCGACCACCCGCAGGTCCTGGAGAACGGCACCGCCCTCCGCGCAGCCCTTGACAAGGCCGGCATCAAGGCCACCGGCCTGCAGGAGGTCCTGGCCGAGAAGGCCCGCCGGGCTGCCGCCTGATCGTTTGTTGCCCGACCACCACGCCTCTCGAACCTAGGAACCATGAGCACCCAGCCAGCGCCAGGAACGCCGACGCATCAACCCTTGCAAATCGAGGCGACGCCCTTCGGCGACTCGGCCCTGATGCTGAAGGCGCTCGCCGCCAACGCCGAGGAGCGCCAGGCCGGAAGCCGCCGGCTCCGCGAACTGGTGTTCGGCCTTCAGCCGCACGGGCTCCTCGACGTGGTGGCCGGCGTGGACTCGGTACTGGTGGAGTTCGACTGCCTTGCCGTCAGCCACGCCCAACTCGCCCAGACCATCCGGCTGGCCGCGGCGGGTTCCGGGCCGGACGGAGCTCATGGCGATGCCGGGCGCCCGGCCGAGCTGTTCGTGATCCCGGTGGTGGTCAGCGAGGCCTACTCCCCCGACCTTCCCGACGTCGCTTCCGAGCTCGGCATCAGCCCGGAGGCGGTGCTGGAAATCCTGAAAAGCACCGAACTGTCCATCAACCTCCTCGCATCCGCGATGGCGCCGATGATGGGCACCCTCCCGTTCCCCGGCCAGGTCAGCCGCTGCCGGGAACCCCGCACCAATGTGGATCCCGGCTCGGTGATGGTGGCCGGCACCAGCGCCATCATCCAGCCCTTTCCCGGCCCCAGCGGCTGGAAGGTCATTGGCCGCACGCCGCTGACCGTGTGCGACATCCGCGAGGACCCAGCCACGTCCTACACCCCGGGCGACCGGGTGCGTTTCCGGGTCATCCCGGAGAGCGAATGGGAGTCGTTGGAAGGCCAGTTCCTCCGGCCGGCCACCGCGTTTTCCGCGTCGGCAACCGCAACTTCCGGAGGGACCACTGATGCGGACCGCTGAACTGACCGTCGGACTGAAGGTCCGCGAGGCCGGCTGGCTGTCCACCTTCCAGGACCTCGGCCGGGAACACTCCGAATACTTGGGCGTTCCGTGCGGTGGCGCGGCCGACCAGCATTCTGCCTCGGTAGCCAACATCCTGGTGGGCAACCTCCGCACGGCCACGAGCATCGAGATCATGGGAGGCCGCTTCAGCTTCATTCCCGATTCTCCGGTGCTGATCGCCGTCACCGGGGCCCCCGCGGACGTGACGGTCAACGGCGAGGCTGCCGCCATGTGGGAGCCGGTCTGCATCCCGGCAGGCGCACGCGTGGTCATCGCCAACGCGCGGGGCGGCATGCGCAACTACCTCGCGTTCAGCGGCGCCCTCGGGACCAGCCTGTTCATGGGCAGCGCCGCACCGGAGGCGCGCATGGGCTTCCCGCAGCAGATCGGCGCCGGACAGGACCTTCAGCTGCACACCAGCTACACCGGGTTCGAACACCCCTACCTCTCCCAGCCCCTCTTCCGGCTGCCGGTGCCAGTCCCGGCCTTCAGCCCGGACACCTGGCACATCGACATCATCGAGGGCCCGGAAACCGACGCCGCACCCGGCATCCGTGAACTGCTGTCCTCGCGCGCCTACATGGTGACCGCGAAGTCCAACCACGTGGGCCTGCGCCTGGACGGCCCGGTGGTCCACCCCGAGGGCCTGGGCGAAATCGTGTCCCACGGGGTTCCGATCGGCGCCTTCGAGATCCCGCACGGCGACGAACTCATCATCCTCGGCCGCTACCGGACCCTGACCGCCGGCTACCCCATCGTCGCCTTCGCCGCCAAGGCATCCCTGCCCCTGCTCGGCCAGGCGCGCCCCGGGCAGAAGATGACCTTCAACTGGGTTAGCAGCAGCCAGGCAGTGGAACGCTACCGCGAGGAGCAGCGGCTGCTCAGCGTGCTCGAGGAACGCGTCGCCAGCCTGTTCTCCGCCGTCCGCCTGCCGCACGCCTCCGCACTGGCTCCCAGCCCGGCGGCAGCCTGAACTTTCCGGACCGGTGCTTGACCCGGCCGGAATAAAGATGAGAAACTTTTCTCATATGAAATGCAAATCTCACTGCGATTAGGAGCGGTACATTGGGACTTCTTGAAGGCAAGGTTGCCATCATCACCGGTGCGGGCACCGGCATGGGGCGTTCCACCGCTGCCCAACTCGCCGCCGAAGGCGCCAGCGTGGTGCTGGTGGGCCGCCGCGGCGAGGTGCTGGATGAAGTGGCCTCAGCCATTACCGCCGAAGGTGGCAAGGCGTTCACCCGGGCCGCGGACATCTGTTCAAAGAACGACGTCGACGCCCTGGTCGAGTGGGTCGGCGAGACCCTGGGACCGGTGGACATCCTGGTGAACAATGCCGGCAGCGCCAGCAAGGTGCTCAATGTCCGCTGGATCAGCCAGGAGGAATGGAACGACGTCCTGGATGTGAACCTGAACGCCGTCTACCTCCTCACCCAGGCCGTGCTGCCGGGCATGCTGGCCCGCAAGACCGGCACCATCATCACAGTCTCCTCACTGGCCGCCGTCAATCCGAACCTGCTCGGCGGCGCCGCCTACGGTGCGGCGAAGGCTGCGGTCCGGAACTTCATGACCTACCTTCACAACACGTTCCGCAACGAGGGCCTGCGCGCCGTCACCATCCTGCCCGGCGAAACCGCAACACCCATCCTGGACAACAGGGCACGCCCGCCCCGGCAGGAGGAACGCGAGGCCATGGTCCAGCCCGACGACGTCGCCCGGGCCATCCACCTGGTAGCCACGCTGCCGCAGCGGACAGTGGTCCAGGAGCTCGTAATCGCCCCGACTGTCCAGCGCGACACCTCCGGGGACATCGAAATCAGCCGCTGGGCCGGCGCCCCCGCAGAGGAAGTGCCCCAGCCATGAAACGCCGCCGCACGTACGCGACCTCCGCCGTCGGCACTGCCGCACCCACCGCCGTCGGATCCGTACCGACCGCCGCAAGGTCCGCCGTCGGCCTCGCCCCCACCAGCCATCCCCCGATCCGAAGCAGGACCACCATGACCCTTGAACCAGCCACCACCGTCGTCAACGGCTTTCAGCCCTCGGAGGCCGTGCTGCGCGTGCAGCGCACCTCCCTCCGGGTTCAGCAGCCCCAGTCCAAGGGCGACCTCGTGTCCCTGGCCATGGGCGAGCCCGACTTCGATACGCCCGCCCAGGTCCGCGCCGCGGCGGCCAAGGCCCTGGAGGAGGGCCACACCCACTACTCGCCGTTGCTTGGCGAGCTGGTTCTTCGCGAGGAGCTGGCTGCCCGTATCGGCCGGCTCCTCGGCGAAGTGGCCAGCCCGGGCGACGTGCTGGTCACCCAGGGCGGCACCGCCGGCCTCTCCGCCGCGATCCTCGGAATCGTCAACCCGGGAGACAAGGTGGTCATCCCGGACCCCACCTACTCGCTGTACGCGGACCTTGTGAGCATGGCCGGAGGCACCGTCGTTCCCGTACCGCTGGCGGAGGACCTGCACTGGGACCTCGAGGCACTGGCCACGGCGATGGAAGACGCCAAGCTGTTCGTCTTCTGCAACCCTTCCAACCCCACGGGCATCGTCCACACCCGCCGTGAGCTCGAGGCCCTGGCGGACATGGTGGCCGGAACCGACACCCTGGTGCTGTCCGATGAGGCCTACAGCGACCTCGTCTACACCCCCGAGCCCTTCGTTTCCGCCCTGGAAATCGAAGGCCTCCGCGGCCGGACCATCTACTGCCAGACCTTCTCCAAGAGCTACGCCATGACCGGCTGGCGCGTCGGCTACCTGTGGGGCCCGCCGTCAGTCATCGCCTCCGCGGCGCGGGTCCACAACACCTTCAACGGCTCCATGAACACCGCCGTCCAGCTGGCCGCGCTCACCGCGCTGAAGACGTGCGGGCCGGACATCGCACGCATGCACGCCTCCTACGCCCAGCGCCGGGAACTCATGGCCAGCGGCCTGAGCAGCATCCCCGGGCTCACCGTCAGTTCCCCGGAAGGCGCCTTTTACCTGTTCCCCAGGTACGACGTCGACCTTCCGGCGGCACAGATGGTGGCGCACCTGCGCGACTTCGGCGTCGCCGTCCGCCCCGGCAGCGAATTCGGCCGCAACGGCGAATTCCACCTCCGCCTCTCCTACGCCGCCAGCGCCGAAGCCATCACCGCCGGCGT
Organism: Arthrobacter sp. NPDC057013; assembly: GCF_042674585.1. Lineage (NCBI taxonomy): Bacteria > Bacillati > Actinomycetota > Actinomycetes > Micrococcales > Micrococcaceae > Arthrobacter > Arthrobacter sp. NPDC057013. The sequence continues at coordinate 176,074 of NZ_JBHUSE010000003.1, read as the reverse complement.
CGAACGCCTGGCTGCCGGCCTGGCAGCCCTCCGGTAGACCGCCGTGCAGCTGACAGACCCGGCATCCGGCCTGCGCACGGACACCCAGCGCAGCAGGGCCCTCCTGATCAGCGCCGCGGGGACGCTGTTCGGGGACGGCACTTCGGCGTCGATGGCCGACGTTGCCGCGAGCGCGGGCATCTCGACCGCCACCGCCTACCGGCATTTCGCCTCGGTTGACGAGGTCCTCGCGGCCTACCGTTTTGAGGTGGGCCGCGAGCTGCTGGAGTTCAGCCTGGCGCAGGAAACGCACGGCCTGGAGCTGCTGGAGTCGGTCTGCCGGAAATGGGTCGAGTTGGTGGTCCGGCACGGCGGCTCGATGATCCACACGCGCTCGGCCGAGGGCTATCTGGCGCGCGTGCGCCAGGGTGCCTACTACCTGACGGTGCAGACAGAGGCGCTGCGGCGTCCGCTCGACGAGGTCACCCGGGAGCTGGGAACCCCTCAGCAGGACGAGACTGCCCTGTTCCTGTGGAACGCCTTCTTCGACCCCCGCGAAATCTTCGACCTCATCCAGAGTATGGGCCTCACCCCCGAACAGGCCTCCGGCCGCCTGGTACGCACCTTCACCGCCGCACTGCGCGGATGGATGCCGGCCCAGGACCTAAGCTAGGTGGGTAGTAAGGAAAGGGTGCCGATCCATGCGTAGTGACACACAGCGCAACCGCCGACAGCTCGTCAAGGCCGCCGGCCAGCTGTTCGCAGCCCGCCGCGGTCCGATCAACATGTCGGACATCGCCAAGCACGCCGAAATCTCCACGGCGACCGCCTACCGGCACTTTGCCTCGGTTGAGGATGTTTTGGCCGAGTACCGCTTTGGCGTTGGCGAAAAGCTCCGGGACTTCAGCCTGAAGCAGGAATCAACCGGGCTCGAACTTCTCGAAGCTGTGAGCCGCAAGTGGGTGGACCTCGTCACCCGTCACGGCGGCGCGATGCTCTACACCCGTTCCGGCGAGGGGTACCTGGCCCGCCTGCGCAAGGGCGCCTACTACCTGACCGTCCAGGCCGAGGCGCTGGAGCGGCCACTGCGGGAGGCCTGCGACGAGCTCGGCCTCCAACCGCTCGGCGACGAGGCCATGTTCCTGTGGAACATCCTCTTCGACCCCCGCGAAATCCTCGACCTGATCCAGACCGTGGGGCTGACCAAGGACCAGGCCACCGTCCGGCTCATCGCCGCGCTCAAGGGCGCCATGGCCGGCTGGAACGAGGACCGGTCGCGCGGGAAAGGCTCTGGGGGTAGTGCTGGTGCGGAGGCCGCGCCTGCTGCGGATGCGGCCCAGGCCGCCAGTTAGGATCCCAGCCGGAATGCCTCTGCCCGCAGGCCCGTTCCGCGCGTAAGTTCACGCAGCCGGTCGGCGGTGACGGCCGTCAGTGCGGCGATCCGGAAGATGTCCATCTCCCCGCTGCGAAGGACCTGTACGACATCGGCACGCAGCTGCCGCTCAGCACTTTCCTTCTCCTCGATTACCCTCTGCAGCTGCTCCGCCAGCGCTACAAGACCGGAAACGTGCTGCTCGCGTGAGAGGCCGGGAATGTAGGACTCGGAGAAGGCCCTGCTCGTCTTCTTTACCTCGGTGATCTTCAGCCCGGTTGCGGCGGCAACGGCGGCCGCGGGCACTCCGCCGGCCATGGCTGCCGCAACGGCCTCGTTCCGCCGGCTCAGCAGCGCGCGGAACAGACTTTGCCGATGAGCCCGGGCGGCCTTTTCCTGGCCCAGCCTGCGCTCCAGGTCCTGGTCTTCACCAGATGATGCGGCCCGGGCTGAGTCAGCCCGGGCCTGTGAGGCGTTGATGCGCGGCTGAGCGACGCGACGCCGCGGCCGGGCGTCAGGAATGTACGTCACGGCGCTGCAGGCCCTCAATCAGTTCCCATTCCGCTGCCCGGTTCCGGAAAGCCGGCATCATGCTTCCCTCGAGGAAACGGCAGACAGTGCCGTGCGCACCGACGGGCGCCCACTCGCCGCTGACCGGGCAGTGGGTTCCAGTCGTGGCGGTGACGGTACGGACGCGCGTGCTGATTACGTGGCCTATGGCGCGCAGCATCAGATTGCCCCTGCGGCTGTGTCGGGTGTGGACGGGTCAGAGGTGGCGGTGTCGGGGGTGAAGGAGATCAGGACCTTGCCGGAGCGGCGCGCGTCCTTGGCGGTGTTGAAGGCCTCGAGTGCCTCGCTGAACGGGTACTCGTGGGTGATTACCGGCTCCACGAACAGGCTTCCGTCGGCGAGCGCCGCGAGGACCTCATCCATTTCGGCGTTGAAGCGGAAGGAGCCGAGGAGGTCCAGTTCGCGGGTAATGGCAAGCGAGATGGCCACCGGCTGCGCTCCACTGGGAAGCAGTCCCACCATCACCACCTTGCCGCCGCGCATCGTTCCGCGGATGGCCGAATCCAACCCGCGGTGGTTCCCGGAAGACTCCACGGTGACGTCGGCCTCCACGGCGGCGATAGCATCGGCGTCGGACGCCAGAATGGTGCCGGTGGCACCCACCAGGCGTGCGCGCTGCAGGGGTTCCTCATGGACGTCGACGGCGATAATCTCCGACGCGCCCGCACGATTGAGTACGGCGACGGCCAGGCATCCGATCGGGCCGCTGCCGACCACCAGCGCGCGTTTGCCGCGGACGTCCCCGGCTCGGGCCACGGCGTGCCAGGCGACGCTGGCCGGCTCGGCCAGGGCGGCCGCACGCAGCATGAGCCCTGCGGGCAGGGGCCGGAGCATCCTGGCGGGCAGAGCGGCGTACTGGCTGAAGGCGCCCTGCGTGTGCGGATACCGGGCGGCGCTGCCGAGATAGGTGCATCCGGGCGACAGGTTGGGGCGGTCCTGCGGGTAGCGGGCACCGTTGCCACCGGGTGTCGCCGGGTGGACAGCCACCTGCGTACCCGCGGCCGGGCCCGAGCCGTCCGCCGCCGCCTGCGTTACCGTGCCCACGACCTCATGTCCGAGGACGAGCGGCTCGCGAAGGATGGATTCGCCGGCGGCGCCGTGGAGCCAGTAGTGAAGGTCGGAACCGCAAATGCCGCCGTAGGCGATCTGGACCACGGCCTCGTCGCTTCGCGGCCCCGTGGGCTTGATTGGATCCAGGCGCAGGTCCTCCACCCCGTGGACGACCAGTGCTGCACTGTTTTGCTCCAGTGCTGCGCTGCGCCCTTCCTGGGTTGCGCCGGCTTTCTGGGCTGCGCCGGCTTTCTGGGCTGCGCCGGGCACCGTAGTGCTGAGTTCAGTCACGTCAGACCACCGCCGTCATTCCGCCATCGATGAAGATGGTCTGGCCGTTGACATACGCGGAAGCATCCGAGGCGAGCCACTGCACGGGCCCCATCAGGTCCTGCACGGTTCCCCACCGGGCGGCGGGTGTGCGCTTGCAGATCCAGGAGTTGAACTCGGGGTCGTCCACCAGGGCCTGGGTCATCTCGGTATGGATGTAGCCCGGTGCCACGGCGTTGATCTGGAGGCCGCCGGCAGCCCATTCGGCCGTCATGGCGCGGGTCAGATTGCGCAGGCCGCCCTTGGCCGCGGTGTATGCGCCGATGGTGGGACGGGCGAGGTCAGACTGCACGGAGCCGATGTTGACGATCTTGCCGCGGGCACGCGGCAGCATCCTCCGCGCGGCTTCCCGGCCCACAAGGAAGGCGCTCGTCAGGTCGGTGGAGATCACGCGGTTCCAGTCTTCGACGGCGAGCTCCAGCAGCGGGACGCGGTGCTGGATCCCGGCGTTGTTGACCAGGATGTCCAGCTCGCCCAGATTCTCCTCAATGTGCGCGATACCCTGAGCCACCGAGTCCGCGTCCGTCACATCGAAAGCCACGGCGTCCACCCGGTCCTCCCCGAACCGTTCGGCGAACACCTTGCGGGTCAGCTCCAAACGGTGCGCGTCGAAACCGTGCAGCACCACGCTTGCGCCGGCGGCGGCCAGCCCGTCCGCCAGGGCCAGTCCGATGCCCCGGGAGGAGCCGGTGACAAGGGCACGACGGCCCGTTAGATCAAAGGGTGTGGGGGTGTTCATCTGCGCTTCCTTCATCCCTGCCTGCTGAGGCGCCGCACGTCTCTGCAGCGGCGCCAATTGGTTCCCTCCCAGCGTAGGCGCCTACCAGGCTTAAAACAAGAATAACTTCTCATTTGAGCTGAGATTCTTATCTACTGCCGGCAGCGTGGCCTCGTGTGGATGAGCAATCGGCCGGGAGGACCCCAACTGACTGGCTCGCAGTTGTTGTCGTTTTGAGGGCCCATAACTGCAACAACTGCGAGTCACTTGGGATGGGCGGGATGCAAAAGACCCCGCGGACCGGACATTGTGCCGGTCCCGCGGGGCCTTCAGTTCGTAGGAGCGAACGCTACTTCGGTGCGATGGTCCAGTCGCCGTCGGAGTTCACCTGGACGAAGCCGGGGGTGAGCGTCACCATGCCGCTGTAGTTGCCGATCTTGTTGACGGCGAGCTCGGGAACCTCGCTGCCGAAGCCCTGCACCACGAAGGTGCTCTCACCCTTGTTGGTGATGGCCGCCTTGTCGGTGGCCACATCCCAGTACAGGACCCTGTCGCCGTGGCCGCTGACCTTGTCCGTGGAGGACGGAATGCTGTCGATGTCCTCGATCTTGAGGGTCCACGCGGAGTCGGCGCTGATGTTGAATTCGGTGGTGGGCGTGCCGGCACTGGTGTCGACCAGGTGCGAACCGGCGTAGGCGCCGGTGGTGTTGACCAGCAGGATCTCGGCGCCGTTGGTCTCCAGGGCGGTATTGCCGGTGCAGGCCTTGCACGTGAAGGTCACAACCGCCGGCAGGCCCTTAAGGTCGACAGTCTTGACGGCGTCGCCCGTGCCGGTGAGCGTCTTGGCTTCGAGGTGCGGCCGGTCCTCCCCGGCGGCTGCTTTCTCGGTGCTTTCCGGCGCCGCTGAGGAACCGGCGGCGCTCTCCTGAGTGACAGGTGCCGCAGAGATGATCGGCGGCGTGGCGGCCTGCCGGACAAGGGCTGCAGTGGCAATTCCAACGAACACGCCGATCACCAGGCTGACCACCAAATAGGCCACCGTGACCAGGACGGCCACCTTCTTGTGCTGCGCATAGCCTGCCAGCGGCCGGCCGTTCTTGTCCGTCCGCTTCCCGGCCAGCGTGAGGATCAGGTCCACGAGCGACCACCAGCCCAGGCCGCCCAGCGTCAGCAGCTTGGCGACGCCCGTGCCGGCCTTGCCGAGGTAGAAGCGGTCCACGCCCAGGCCGCCCAGCAGCAGCGAGAACAGCCAGGTGACCACGAAGGACTTCTGCGGTTCCGCCCCATACTGTCCCGGAACGGCCCCGTACTGCCCCGGATACGCCTGCCCAGCGTTCTGCCCGTCCAACAACTGCCCGTTCGCATACTGCGGCGCGCCGTAAGTGGTGTAGTCGGAGGGCGGCGGCGGGGTTGGGCCGGGGTGGCTCATTGCGGTCCTTTCAGGGCAGGCGACGGCAGGGGTCGCCGAGGTGGCGGAGGAAGAAAGAGGTGGGCAGTGCGGAAGGGGTGGTACGAAAAGAGGGGTGGCACATGGCTTCAGAAAGCCCGTTTACTTAAGGCTTTATGGCTTGCACATATGCTGCTGTCCCCCAGTTTGACGCTCTGGCGTCACCGCCCCCTCTAGGGATGATACAGGGCTTCCGGATGGCATCCGGGGACGCCACGGCGCGTCCCCGGACGACGCGCCGCAGAGACGTACGACGACGACGGACGCCGCCCGCCGTCGTCGTACTTTTGTTTCCTGTGCGGTCAGCTCGGCCGGCCTACTTTGGCACCGCTCCGATCTGCTGCATGAGGCTCAGCGTGTCCGTCGATCCCCAGTGCTCCGCAACTTTCCCGTCCTGCACCCGGATGATGTCGATGCCCGAGAATTCCACCGACTTGCCCGTGGCCGGGACTCCCGCAAAGTCGCCCTGGTGTGTTCCTGTCAGGGTCACGTAGGCGGCCTCGAGGTCCTCGTCGGCGAGGGCCGGCTCGCTGGTTTTCACCGCGAGGTCCGGAAACGCGGTCCGGACCGCGTTGACATAGAACTTCACTCCCTCCTTGCCCGGGGGCTGGCCGGGGAATCCCTCCTCATGGTCGACGACGTCGTCCGCCACCATCTCGTCGATGATCGCCAGGTTTCCGCCCGTCAGCACCTCGTCGTAAAAACGCTTGATCAGTCCGTTTCCGCCAGCCATCTCCGTCTCCTTTGCGGTTGTGGCTGTATATGGCAGTTGCATTGTCCTCCTGCCGATTTCCACCTTCAATGGTCAGTTGCTTCCCCCAATTCGGCAGCCACCCGGACGGTCCTTCAGGGCCGGAAAGGTCCAAAATAGGCTTAGGGGACACGCCAAAGAAGAACCACGAACGAAGGGGTTTGTCATGGCCGGATACTTCGAAATCAGCGATGCCCCGGACGGCGGCTTCCGCGTCAGGCTCCTGGACGGGGCGGGAAGCCTGGTGGCGGTCTCGGTGAAGTACCCCACCAAGGCGGCTGCCGTCGCCGGAATTTCCTGGACCAGGGAGGTGGCCGGGACCGGCCTCATCCGCGACATGAGCCGGGGCGGCCACGGGGAGATCATCATCCCCAAGTCCAGGGTTGCCCATGCGACGACGCGGATCCACTCCCACACCCGCTTCCAGACCAACACAGCCAAAGGGGTCCACTCCCGCTGACAGTCCGGGATGCCGGCTGACCGGCGGGACGTTGGCAATGGGGACGTGACGGCGGGCGGGCCTCGCACCAGGGCCGGGCAGGGCACTAGGGTTGGTTCCACGGCTGAAGACACCCGGCCTTGGAACGCCCCCAGGGAGCCGCCACCATGACCGAAGCCCTCGCCCCCAGTACCGAAAGCCCCGCAACCGGGAATAGCGACGCCGAAAGTACCGATACCGGCGCCGAAGCCGCTCTGCGCCGCGTCGCCGCCGACAGGCTCGGCCTGCCCCATCTCCGCGACGGCCAACTCGCCGGCATGACCGCCCTCGCGTCCGGCCGGGACGTGCTTGCGGTGATGCCCACCGGCTACGGGAAATCGGCTATCTACCAGGTGGCCGCCCTGTTCATCCACAGCGGCTTCATCCACGGCGGCCACGACCGCCCAAAGCACCCCGACGAATCCGCCGCCGACAGCGCAAGGCGCGGCCCCGCCGTCGTCGTTTCCCCGTTGATTGCGCTGCAGGAGGACCAGCTGGACGGCCTGCTTGAGGACCTGGGCGGGGATTCCGCCGTCGCCATCAACTCGGGCCGGAAGGATTCCGAGGTGGAGGACGCGTGGGAGGCGGCCGAGCGTGGCGACGCGGCCTTCCTCTTCCTCGCGCCCGAGCAGCTGGCCAAGACTGACGCGATCGAGCGGCTCGCGGCCATGGACGTGGCGCTGTTCGTGGTGGACGAGGCCCACTGCGTCTCCTCCTGGGGGCACGACTTCCGCCCCGACTACCTCCGGCTGGGCGAGGCGCGCGGGCAGCTCGGGAACCCGCCGGTCGCCGCCCTGACTGCCACCGCCTCTCCACCGGTGCGCGACGAGATCCAGCAGCGTCTGCGGATGAAGGACCCGCTGGTGCTGGTCCACGGCTTCGACCGGCCCAACATCCGGCTCGACGTCGTCCGCCACCTCGAGGAGCGGGACAAGGAGCGTGCAGTTGTCCGGCAGGTGGCCGAGCTCGAGGGGCCGGGCCTGCTCTACGCCGCCACCCGCAAGGACACGGAAGCGTACGCCGCCGAGCTCGCGGAACACGGGCTGCGCGCCGCCGCCTACCATGCAGGCCGGAAGCAGAGCGAGCGGGACCAGGTCCACGAGCAGTTCCTCGACGGCGAACTCGACGTCGTGGTGGCCACCACCGCATTCGGGATGGGCATCGACAAGCCCAACGTCCGCTTCGTGATCCACGCCGACATCCCCGAGTCCCTCGACGCCTACTACCAGGAGATCGGACGCTCCGGCCGCGACGGCCAGCCCGCCTCCGCCGTCCTGCACTACCGGCCCGAGGACCTCGGACTCCGCAAGTTCTTCGGCACCCACAAGCCGGACGAGGACGCGCTGCTCGCCGTCCTCAGCGCCCTGCGCGCGGCCGACAAACCGGTCACCCAGAAGGCGCTGGCCGAGCAGACCGGCATCCCCGGCCGCCGGCTCACCGGGCTGCTGAACGAACTGCTCGAGACCCGGTCCGTGAAGGCGCTCAAGCGCGGCGTCCGGCTGGAACCCGGCGCCAAACTGCCCAAGGTGGTGGAGCACGCCGTCGAACTCGCCGAAGCACGCCAGCGCGTGGACCGCTCTCGGATCGAGATGGCGCGCGGCTACGCGGAGACGGACGCCTGCCGGCGCCAGTTCCTACTGGGCTACTTCGGCGAGGCCCTGCCCGAGCCGTGCGGCAACTGCGACAACTGCGACGACGGCTCCGCGTACGAAGAGGATTACGACGACGGCGCCGCGGCCGCGGCGGGCGGGGAACCTTTCCCGCTCCAGGCCGCCGTGGTGCACAAGGAATGGGGTCCGGGCATCGTCATGCGGCACGAGGACGACGTGATCACCGTGCTGTTCGAGCGGGAAGGCTACAAGACCCTCTCCCGCCAGGCCGTGACGGACGGGAAGCTGCTGACGCTGGCGACGTGACGCCGTCGTACCTCCACCTCGCGCGTCACGCGTTGCGGGGATTCATGCCCCGGCATTTGTTGCTACGGCACCCTGGCCCGGCCGGCGCATTTCCCGCGAGCGTTGAAAGGCAAGCTGCATTGACTGAGGTAGCCAGTGCCCGGACCGCCCGGTGGCGGTCCGCGGTGGCAATCACGAGCCCAGGGTTCCTCCCAGATCACGCCTCCGCTTCGGTGCATTTAGAGAGACCGCGGACCATTGACATGTGACCAAATGGTCACCTATCCTGACCGTGTGGACGCCGTATTCAAGGCCCTCGCCGACCCCATCCGCAGAGATTTGCTGGACGCGCTCTTCCTAGAAGACGGCCAGACCCTCAGCGCGCTGGAGGCGCGGTTCGAGATGACCCGTTTCGGCGTCATGAAGCACCTGAGGATCCTGGAAGAGGCGGGCCTCGTGGTGACCCGGCGCCGCGGCCGCGAGAAACTGCACTTCCTCAATCCGGTGCCCATCAGGCTCGTCCACGACCGGTGGGTGAGTAAATATGCAGAACCATGGGCCGCTGCGCTTAGCGACCTCAAGACCCGATTGGAAAGTCCCATGGAAAAGATCTTCGAAATCTACATCAAGACCACTCCGGAACGCCTCTGGGAAGCCATCACGGACAGCGACATCCGCAGCAAGTACCAGTTCGGGAACACGCTGAAGTCCGACTGGACGCCGGGTTCGCGCTTCGAGATGGGCAACCCCAAGGCCGGGGCACTGCTGGGCGAGGGCGAGAACCTGGAGGTCGATCCCCCGCGCCGGCTGGTGCAAACCATGCGCGCGCTGTGGGGCGAGGACGTCAAGGCCGAGGGTACCTCCCGGGTCACCTGGGAAATCGAGCCGGTCGGCGACGACTCCTGCCACCTCACCGTCACCCACGACCAGCTCCGCGATGGCGCCAACGAGCAGCTCTACGGCGGCTGGCCGATGATCCTCTCCGGCCTGAAGACGTGGCTCGAGACCGGGGAAAAGCTCACCACGCCGGGCTCGCTGATGTACGGCTGAGCAGCCTTCCGGGGCACCCGCAGTGGCGGGCGGCCAGAGCGGACTGGGTAGGGTTGTCTTGCAGGCCCCACCCGAAACGCTCAGGAAAGAGGCAGCATGGAAGTTCCCCCTATCGTCTGGACCCTCACGATTGCCGGGATCGTTGCGCTCCTGGTCTTCGACTTCTTCTTTCACGTCCGGAAGGCCCACACTCCGTCCCTGAAGGAATCCGCCACGTGGTCCGCCATCTATGTGGGCATGGCGCTCGTGTTCGGCCTCGGCGTCTGGCTGTTCGGCGGCTCCAAGATGGGCACGGAGTATTTCGCCGGCTACGTGACCGAGAAGGCGCTGTCCGTGGACAACCTCTTCGTCTTCCTGATCATCATGTCCAGCTTCAAGGTGCCGCGCGCGGACCAGCAGAAGGTGCTCCTGTTCGGCATCGTCTTCTCGCTGCTCGCCAGGACCGGCTTCATCTTCCTCGGCGCCGCACTGATTAACAGCTTCGCCTGGGTGTTCTACATCTTCGGACTGATCCTGCTCATCACTGCCGGAAACCTGCTCAAGCCGGACAACCACGACGACGACAGCGAAACCCTCGTAGTCCGGCTCGCCAAGAAGTTCCTTCCGGCCTCCGAACATTTCGACGGCGACAAGCTCTTCACCGTGGTGGACGGCAAGAAGGTCCTCACCCCGATGCTCCTGGTGATGGTCGCCATCGGTGCCACGGACATTCTCTTCGCGCTGGACTCCATCCCGGCCATCTTCGGCCTGACGCAGAACGTGTTCATCGTCTTCACGGCCACGGCATTCTCGCTTATGGGCCTGCGGCAGCTGTTCTTCCTGATCGACGAACTCCTCGACCGGCTCATCTACCTCTCCTACGGCCTCGCCGCCATCCTCGGCTTCATCGGCGTGAAGCTGATCCTGCACGCCCTGCACGAGAACAACCTGCCGTTCATCAACGACGGCGAGCACGTCAACGTCATCGAAATCAGCACCGGCACCTCGCTCAGCGTGATCCTCGGCGTCCTCGCCGTCACCATCATCGGCTCCCTCCTCAGCCCCAAGGGCAAGGCCAAGACCATGGTCTCCGGCGCCAGGCGGCACGCCACCACGTACGTGGACCTCAATTACGAGACAGACATCGCCGAGCGCGAGCGGATCTTCGACAAGCTGGTCCACGAGGAGCAGGAACTGAAGAGGCTCCCGGAGAAGTACAAGCGGCTCATCCGGAACGAGACCGAATTCATGGACCTCATCCGCCAGGCTCACGCCGAACACGACCAGGCACTCGAGCGCGCCGGCGAAAAGTAACCAGACAACAGCAACGCGGGATCACTTGGCGCCCAATAAACCGTCCGAATTGGGGGCGCTGGGTGACCCCGCGTTGCTGTGGGTGCCTAATGGATTAGTGCCCCCGCGTTGCTGTGGGTGCCTAATGGATTAGTGCCTGTGGAGGAAGTGGCGGATCTTGTCGCCGATTCCTTCCGCGGTGCGGCCGCGACCCATGGAAGAGGTCCGTCCCGTGGTGGAGGGCCTGGTGCCCCGCGTGTATCCCCTCGAATATCCACCGGTGGTTCCGTGGGTGGTCCGTCCGGAGATTCGTCCTGCAGCGTTCCTGATCATGTTGCCCAAGTTCACGATGAACTCCTATGGTTGTGCGTCTGTTCAGGCTGCGACCGATTTGGGGACCGGTCTTTCCCGACTTTACGCCGGTCATCCGGGCGTGGCTACCGCGGAGTATTAGCCCCCAAAAGGTTTCCTCGGGAGGCGCAATGTCAGGCGCGGAGACCTGCCGCTTCCCGCGCGGAAGCACCGGCACCTCGAGTGAGGGCATATGATCCAGCAGCGCAGGCGTCACGCCGGGGCACACCAGGAGTGGCAGAGATGAGGTCCTGCCGTGCGCTTACTCCTGCTTGACCAGCGCAGCCTCAAGGTTGATCTTTACCTTGTCGCTGACCAGAAGGCCGCCGGCTTCGAGGGCGGCGTTCCAGGTCAGGCCGAACTCCTTGCGGCTGATCTCGGCTTCCGCCGAGAACCCGGCGCGGGTTGCGCCGAAGGGGTCGACCGCCACGCCGGTGAACTCAACCTCCAGCTCAACAGGCTTGGTGACGCCCTTGATGGTGAGGTCGCCCGTCAACGTGTAGTCCTCGCCGTCGCCATCGATGTGCGTGCCTTTGAAGGTCATCTCCGGGAATTGCGCGACGTCGAAGAAGTCCTCCCCCTTCACGTGCGCGTCGCGGTTGGCGTCACCTGAATCGAAGCTGTCGGTGCGCACGGTGGCATGAACCGAGGAGTCGGCCAGGGAGTCGCGCACATGGGCCTCGGCGGTTGCTTCCCGGAACCGCCCCCGGACCTTGCTGATCCCGGCGTGCCGTACGCTGAAGCCGATCTCACTGTGGGACATATCGAGTGTCCAAATACCGGGGGTCAGGCCTGCGGGAAGAGTCATGACGCATCTCCTTTGAAGGAAAAACCTGCTGGTCAGTGCGGTTTCAACACTGGTTTAGCCCGCCCGTGAAGTCAAGGACGAGAAGCTTCACCGTCGGCCTGGCAGGCGCTCAGCAGGCGCCCAAAATCCGCCCCAGGGCGTCCGGCGGAAAACCCGCACATTCCTAGCCAATTTTCAGGAAGCTTGCCTAGCCTAGAGACAGGCCCACCGCGTATCCCCCATCCGGGGTGGTCCTGCCGCTAGGAGTAGCCCCGCAAAGCCGTCAGGCAGTGCGGGGCTCTCTGCGTTTCAGGACGGCATCCGCGTGGCACCGCCAGCTCCGTCCCGCCAGCCAGTACGATCGGTCGTTGAATCGACAGCCAGCGCCACGGGAGTACACCGCCTTGCACCAAGCACCACCCCGCAAAAGGAACTGGTTTGCAGCCGGCGCCCTTGCCGCAGTCATCCTGGCCACCACCGCCTGCGGCGGGGTCATCAGCGCAACCCGGCAGCCGTCGTCGGACGCTGTGCCCGGCGGATCAGGCGGCAACGCGCCCGGGTACGCCGTCAAGGCAGCCGACCTCCTCGCCACCCTGCCCGTCAAGGGCCGCGCACCGAAAACCGGCTACGACCGGGAAGAATTCGGCCCGGCCTGGTCCGACACGGACCACAACGGCTGCGACACCCGCAACGACATCCTCGCCCGGGACCTCAAATCCACAACGTTCAAGCCCGGAACTAAGAACTGCATCGTCCTGACCGGCACCCTCGCCGATCCGTACACGGCCACCACCATCGTCTTCACCCGCGGCAGCAAAACCAGCAGCGCGGTCCAAGTCGACCACGTCGTGGCCCTCAGCGACGCGTGGCAGAAGGGCGCCCAGCGCCTCAGCAAGGCGCAACGGACCGCCTTCGCCAACGATCCCCTCAACCTGCTCGCCGCTTCCGGCCCCGCCAACCAGCAGAAGTCCGACGGCGACGCCGCCACCTGGCTGCCTGCCAGCCGCGCCTACCGCTGCCCGTACGTCGCGCGGCAGATTTCGGTCAAGGCGAAGTACAAGCTGTGGGTAACCCCGGCCGAACGTACCGCGATGGCGTCGGTGCTGGCCCAGTGCGGCGGAACCGTCGCTGGCGGCAAGTAGCCGGAAGCTCAGCTTTCCTCCGGCACCTCACCCGCGAACGGGTAGTCGTCATCATCGTTGCCGGGCGTCCCGGCCGCCTGCTCGATGGCGTCGGCCTCGGCCGCTTCCTCGGCGGAAAGGTCCGGCGCGGCGGCCGCGCCGTTGGAGCGCAGCGGGGTCCGCTGCTCCAGGGCATCCGCCTCGGGAACGTCCTCGGGCAGCGGCCGCGGTTCCTCGTCCCCCTCGGGACCTGCGGGCTGGCGCTGTTCGAACGCGTCGACCTCAGGTACTTCAAGCGGCGTTTCGTCCGGCTGGCTGTTCATGGATCCTCCTGCGCTGGGGTGGTGGTGGTTCCATGAGTCTGGCCCTACTCCCCGACGACGGCAATGGGGGCCGCATGCTGCCCACCACTGTGGAACTGCATGCGGCCCCGCGAGCCTCCCTTGTCAGCTGAGGTATCCGTTCGGGTTCAGCACGAACTTCGTGGCGGCGCCGGCGTCGAACTCGGCGTACCCCTTCGGTGCTTCCTCGAGCGGAATCGGCTTCGCGTTGACGTTCTTGGCGATGTGCACGCGGTCGTTGAGGATGGCCATCATCAGCTGCCGGTTGTACTTCATCACCGGACACTGGCCCGTGGTGAAGCTCAGCGACTTCGCCCAGCCCGTGCCGAGGCTCAGGCTCAGCGCCCCCTTCTTGGCGGCCTCGTCGATGCCGCCCGGATCACCCGTTACGTACAGCCCCGGAATGCCCAGCGCGCCACCGGCCGCAGTGATATCCATCAGCGAATTCAACACGGTGGCCGGCGCCTCCTTTGCGCCTTGGCCGTGGCCCTTCGCCTCAAAGCCCACGGCATCCACGGCGCAGTCCACCTCAGGTACGCCCAGGATCTGTTCGATCTGTTCCGCCGGCCCGCCCTTGGCGAGGTCCACCGTCTCGCAGCCGAAGCTGCGGGCCTGCGCCAGCCGGTCAGCGTTCATGTCGCCCACAATTACGACGGCGGCGCCCAGCAGATGCGCGCTCGTCGCCGCTGCCAGTCCAACAGGACCGGCACCCGCGACGTATACGGTGGAGCCGACGCCCACTCCCGCAGTCACGGCGCCGTGGAAGCCCGTGGGGAAGATGTCCGAGAGCATGGCGAGGTCCAGGATCTTCTCCATGGCCTTGTCCTTGTCCGGGAACTTGAGCAGGTTCCAGTCGGCGTACGGCACCAGGACATAATTCGCCTGGCCGCCCACCCAGCCGCCCATGTCCACGTAGCCGTAGGCGCTGCCCGGCCGGTCGGGGTTCACGTTGAGGCAGATACCGGTCTTGCGCTCCTTGCAGTTCCGGCACCGGCCGCACGAAATATTGAACGGCACCGAGCAGATGTCCCCGACCTTGATGAATTCGACGCCGGGCCCCACCTCCACCACTTCACCGGTGATTTCGTGGCCCAGCACCAGGTCCGGCGGCGCCGTGGTCCGGCCGCGGACCATGTGCTGGTCAGAGCCACAGATGTTGGTGGCCACCGTCTTGATAATCGCACCGTGGGGAACCTGGCGCCCCACGTTGGCCGGGTTTACGCCCGGGCCGTCCTTAAGTTCAAAAGTGGGGTAGTCGATATCGATGACTTCCACCTTGCCGGGTCCCTTGTAGGCAACGGCTTTGTTCCCTTCCATCTCTTTCCTCCTGGCGTCACGGACCCTTCCCCGTGAAGGGTCGGCGGTGAATTCATGAGTGATGTGATGCGCCCTCCAGGGCATTCCCCTGAAAGGCCGGACGACGCCGTCGGGCCTTAAAGGTGGAGGGTCCTGCCAGTCTAGAACGGTGCCCCCGACGGGTCCATGGGTATGAGCGGAGAATTGAGAGTAGACCCTCAGCGGTTTGGGTATAACAATTACGTCAATTACGCAACACAATTGGGTCTTTTTGATCGCGCCCGTCCGGCCTACTTTGGGAACAGCGAGTCGCCCAGCCGGGGCGTCCGGAACCTTGGAGGAATCCATGAGCACGCACGTAGCCGATTGCAGCGTCACCAACTGCTCCTTCAACGACCACTCCGAATGTAACGCCGAGGCCATCACGGTCGGCGGCACCACAGACCACGCCTCCTGTGCCACATTCATCGACACCGGCGTGCACGGCGGCCTGCCGAAGGTCCTCGCCGGCGTCGGGGCGTGCCAACGGGCGGAATGCATCCACAACGACCACCTGATGTGCAAGGCATCCGAAGTCCACGTTGGCCCCGGCCCGGACAACGCCGACTGCCTCACCTACTCCCACAATGGACGGCAGGCCACCCACTAACCTGGGATCCACTGCGCATCCACTGACCAGCGCAGGCGGATAGGGTCCCCCATTGGCCCGGCTCCCGGCCGGTGCGGCTTGATTGTCGTAGCCTCTTGCTAGATTCGAATCAGCGCACCGGGAACCGACCCGGAGCGAGGCTGCCAATGGGGAGGCCCCATGTTCCTGCTCGACCCAACCACACCGGGCGAACCGGCTGATCTGGTGTTTTCAGCCAGCGACCTCGTGACCGCCAGCGAGTGCGAATACCGGACGCTCCGGGTCCTGGACGAGAAACTTGGCCGGTCCCCCAAAGCCGACTTCGCCGCCGACGAGATGCAGGCACGGGCCGGCAAGCTCGGCGACGTCCACGAGCACAAGGTGCTGGCCTCGCTCGTCGACCGCCACGGCCCGTGGGACGCCTCGCGCGGCACCGGTGTCTATTGCATCGACCGCGGAACGCCGGACCGTGCCAGCCTGGCGGACAAGGCCCGCGAGACCGCCGCCGCCCTCCGCGCCGGCGCGGACGTCGTCTTCCAGGCCACGTTCTTCGACGGCGAATTCCTCGGCTATGCAGACTTCCTGGTGCGGGAGGAGGCGGCCGTGGCGAGCGAACAGGCCGTGGGCATTACAGCCGCGGGACCTTCATTGTCCAGGGGTTCCGCTGCGGACCGGTATGAGGTCTGGGACACCAAGCTGGCGCGGCACGCGAAGGTAGGAGCCCTGCTGCAGCTTGCTGCCTACGGCGACCAGCTGATCAAGCTCGGGCTGGAACCGGCCCCGCGGGTCCTGCTGGTGCTGGGCAACCTCGAACGCAGCACGCACTCGCTGGCGGATCTGCTGCCGGTGTACCGCGAGCGCCGGGCGCGCTTCCGTGAGCTCGCCGCTGCGCACCGTCGCGCGGAGAGTCCTGTTGCGTGGCAGCAGCCGGGCGTCAATTACTGCGGCAGGTGCGACTACTGCGCCGAGCAGGTGGCCGGGCACCGCGACCTGCTCATGGTGGCGGGCATGACCTCCGTCCAGCGGAAGAAGCTCGTCGCGGATGGCGTGACCACCATCGACGCCCTAGCGGAGCTCCCTCTGCACCTGGCCACGGGGTCGCGGCGGCGCCTGCGGGACCAGGCCAGGATGCAGACCGGGCTGGAAGCAGCCGACGGCTCACGCACTTTCATGAAGGAGGGCCAGCCGCACACCGTCACCTACAAGGTGCTGCCAGACAACGCGCTG
The DNA here is from genome assembly GCF_042674585.1 of Arthrobacter sp. NPDC057013. Classification (NCBI taxonomy): domain Bacteria; kingdom Bacillati; phylum Actinomycetota; class Actinomycetes; order Micrococcales; family Micrococcaceae; genus Arthrobacter; species Arthrobacter sp. NPDC057013. The sequence continues at coordinate 159,411 of NZ_JBHUSE010000003.1, read as the reverse complement.
GCCGGCATTCCTGCCCCGAGCGACGGCGACATCTTCTTCGACTTCGAGGGCGACCCCCTCTGGCAGGATCCCGCAGGCCAATGGGGCCTGGAGTACCTTTTCGGTGTGATTGAGGCCCCGTTGCCCACTGACCCGCCGGGCCAGGAACCGGTCTTCCGGCCGTTCTGGGCCCACTCGCGTGCGGGCGAGCGGCAGGCGTTCCTGGACTTCCTCGCCTACGTGGAGGCACGCCGTGCACAGTATCCGGACATGCACGTCTACCACTACGCCCCCTACGAGAAGACGGCCCTGCGCAACCTCTCGCTGAACCATGTCGCTGGCGAGGATGTGGTGGATTCCTGGCTGCGGGACGGGCTCCTGGTGGACCTATACGCCACGGTCCGGCATTCGCTGCGGATTTCGGAGGCCTCGTACTCCATCAAGAAGCTCGAGCCCCTGTACATGGGAGACAACCTGAGGTCCGGGGACGTCAAGGACGCCGGCACGTCGGTGGTGGCCTACGCCGCCTACTGCGAGGCACGTGACGCCGGCCCCGAGACGCAGGCGGAAGCCGCCGCCATCCTGGCCTCCATTTCCGACTACAACCAGTACGACTGCCTCTCCACGCTGCGCCTCCGCGACTGGCTGCTGCAGCTGCGCGGAAATGGCGCGCCCGGTGCTCCTGGTGGGGCGGGCGTGACGGCGGCCGGTTCGGTGACCATGGCCGCCGGCGCAGGGACGGCGGCCGGTTCCCAAACGCCGCTGGACGCTGTTGCGGACCCGGAACCTTCTCGGGAGGAGGCAGGCCTGCGGTCTTTCCTGGACGCCATTCCGGAACACCGCGAGCTGACGGCGGATGAGCAGGCCGTGGCAATGGTCGCGGCGGCCACCGGCTATCACCGCCGGGAGCGCAAGCAGTTCTGGTGGGAGCACTTCGACCGCCTCGAATCCGAGGTCGACAGGTGGCGGGACCAGCGCAACGTGTTCATCGTGGAAGGGGCCGAGGTGGTCTCGGACTGGGCCCCGCCCACCTCCCGCGCCAGGACGGAGTCCCGTACTTTGCGGCTCACCGGGATCATGAGCGAAGGCTCCGAATTCAAGCCGGGTTCCAAGTGGTTCCGGATGTTCGAGGACCCTCTGCCCGACGGTCTCGGGGAGGTCGACGGCGGGCGCACCCCGAGGCGCGCGGCAGCACCCGAGCCCTCAGATTCAGCCCGCGCGTTGGCGGCCGCCGCGGCGGCACCCCACGAGGCCACCATGCCGCCCTCCCGCGACGGCATCTTCGGAACGCTCGTGGAAGCGGTCGAGGACCTTCCTGAACGGCCCGGCCGGACCGTCATCACCATCACGGAGAAGTCCACGGGGAAGGTGCCACCTTACTTCCAGCTGCCCATGGCCCTGACGGACGACCGTCCCATTGCCACCGACAACATTGAGGCCGCGCTTGCAGAACTCGCGCAGCGCGTTGGTTCCTCCCTGCCGGAACTTCCCAAGCATGCCGGGGTGGACATTCTGCGCCGGACAGCACCCCGGCTGGCCGGCATCCGGAGCCTGCCCGCCGTCGGCAATGACGCTAACGGCGACGCCGACTACGTGTCTGCCATTACCCAGGCGCTGGAACACCTTGACTCGTCCTACCTCGCGGTTCAGGGCCCTCCGGGCACAGGCAAGACGTACGTCGGCTCCCAGGTTATTGCCCGGCTTGTGGAGGCCGGGTGGAAAGTGGGCGTGGTCGCGCAGTCCCACGCCGTCGTCGAAAACATGCTCTGCACGGCGATCGAGAAAGCCGGGGTGGACCGCGCCGTGGTGGCGAAGAAACTCTCTCAACCACACGACGTGCCGTGGACCTGCGTCGCCGATGAGGACGTCGCGAGGCTTCTGGACGGGGACGCCGGCTGCCTGGTCGGCGGAACCGCCTGGACCATGACGGGCAAATACGTGCCATCCGGTTCCCTGGATCTGCTGGTTATCGACGAGGCCGGCCAGTATTCGCTCGCCAACACCCTGGCCGTGGCACGCTCCGCAAAGCGGCTCCTCCTGCTCGGCGATCCGCAGCAGCTTCCCCAGGTCACGCAGGGCTCCCATCCGGAGCCGGTCGATGAGTCGGCACTGGGCTGGTTGTCAGCTGGGCACGCCACGATGCCTGCCGAGCTCGGCTACTTCCTTGCCGACTCCTGGCGGATGCATCCCGAGCTGTGCCGGAAGGTGTCGGTGCTCAGCTATGACGGCAGGCTGGAATCTGCGCCGGCGGCGTCCCTGCGCCACCTCGACGGCGTGACTCCGGGTGTGGACACCGTCCTGGTGCCGCATGCCGGCAACACCACGAGTTCGGCCGAAGAAGCCGCGGCGATCGTCGGACTGGCGCGGGAGCACATCGGGCTCAAATGGACGCCGGGCAGGGACGAGCCGATCCGGCGGCTGGAAGCCAAGGACATCCTGGTGGTGGCTGCGTACAACGCCCAGGTGCAGACAATCCAGCACGCCCTGGACCAGGAGGGGCTTTCCGAGGTGCGGGTGGGAACAGTAGACAAATTCCAGGGCCAGCAAGCTCCCGTTGTGCTGGTGTCGATGGGGTGCTCGGCCATTGCGGAGGCACCGCGCGGGGCCGAGTTCCTGCTCAACCGCAACAGGATCAACGTGGCGGTATCGCGGGGCCAATGGCGGGCCGTAATCGTCCGCTCCCCCGAACTCACCAACTACATGCCGGCGCGGCCTTTCGCGCTGGAGGAACTCGGTGCGTTCCTGGGACTCAGCCCGGGGGAATTCAACCGGGACTGAGTCAGCCGACGACCTGGAAACTCCTGAAGCCGCCTTCAGCCGGGGAAACCTTCTCGTCGACGTGCGACACCCTGCCCGGTGCCTGGGACGATCCGAGCCAGCGCCTGAATTCGACGATGTCCGGCTGCGGTCCCTCCGCGACGACGGCGACCGAACCGTCGTCGTCGTTCCTGACCGAACCGGTCAGGCCGAGCTCGTCGGCCTTGCGCGCGGTCCAGTAGCGGAATCCGACGCCCTGGACCATTCCCGTGACGCGTGCGGTGAGGCGGACGCTGTCCGGGTCTGCTGCCTTCGAGTCAGTCATGGAACCAATGTAGCGCCGGCGGCCTTGGTCTCGACAGGCTCGACCGGCGGGCACAGGCCTGAACAACTAACGTCAGGAACAGCGAGGCCCCGCTGCAGCAGGTGCTGCAGCGGGGCCTCGGCCGGACGGATCAGTTGACGGTGATGTCCCGCGTCCGGTGGTCGTAGCGGATGGTGAGCTGACCGCCGGAGTGGTGCAGTTCGTGGTTGGCTCCATCGAACGCACCGAACGCGCCGTAGTTCTCTTCCCAGGAACGGTTGAGGGCGATCTTGAAGTTGTAGTAGCCAGCCGGGATCTCAGCCGACAGCTTCCAGAGCTGGTCCAGCTCGTCCAGCTGCATCTGCGCTTCGTCGTACTGCGGCGCCCAGTTCTCCGGGGCGCCCAGCAGGGTGTTGAAGTCGCCGGCCACGGCCACGGCGGCCGGCTGGTCGACGGTTTCTGCGGGAGCCTGTGCTTCGGCCTCGGCCTCTGCCTTCTTCAGGACCGCCTTGGCCACCGGAGCAACAGCGTCCTCGATCAGCTTGGCCGCCTTGTCAACAACCTTCGCGGCCTTGGACGGAGCCTTCTCGGCCTTTGCAGCGGCTGCCTTCTTGGCCGCCGGCTTGGCAGGTGCGGCCACCGGAAGGGGCGTGTCGGCAGGGACCGGAGTACCGGCGTCGAGCGCTGCCGAGAAGCTGGCCGCGTCCGGGAAAGCGACCGTTGCGCGCTGTCCGTCCTCGGTAATGGTCCAGCCGGAGCGTCCCTTGACCAGCCAGCCGGCCTTGACCAGCTTGGCCGTAGCGGTGGTCAGTGATTTGTGGCCGCGGGGAATGCCGCCGCTGAGGAGTTCAGCCTCGTAGGCGTTCAGCGGAACCCGGACGAGCGCTTCAGCCAGCACGGCACCGGCGTTCTGCGATTCACCCGACAACACCCCCTCTGCCAGAACGTCCAGCACGGCCTTAAGGCGGATGTTGGTGTTTTCGGCGGCAGTCTTGCGCATGGTTCCCCTTACAGAGCGATTGTTCCCCCAGTAGTCTGCCAAGTGCTGGGCGAATCTGGCGACTTTGTCGGGTAAACATTGTGTGTCGTGACCGACTATGACGGAGATTACACCTGAACTGAGCCGGAAATCTCGCTTTTTCGGCCCTCGCTGCCGCTTCGCAGTCCAGCTTGTTGCTCACCTGCGCGGCCCGATTCCCGGCGGGAAGAATAGAAAGTAGGCTTACCACATAGAGCGAGGCACCAACGGAAGGGATGATTCCAGTGAGTGAACACAGCAGCAAGGCAGACGGCTTTATCGTTCCGGACCCGTCAAAACTCCGCGACGACGTTCCCGGCGACGCGGGTGACGATGCCAACGCCATCCGCTTCAGCGAGGAGCAGGCCCTCATCGAGGAGCAGTCGCACGGCATCCGCCCGGAGCGCTACAGCGTCCCGTCCGGCGGCCCCACCATGGAGGAAGCCCGCGGCAACATGGATCTCTCCGACGACGTCGGCGACGCCGCGGCCGCGGACAGCAGCGACGACGGACTGCACAGCGGCCAGGAACAGTAGCGGCCGGCAGTAACCATCAACACGGAGGGGCGGCTGCCTACGGCGGCCGCCCCCTCCCATGCCGCCGCGCCTCGCCCCAGCACCCTGGACTCCTTGCTGACCCGCCTGCCTACTGGACCGCCTGCCTACTGGACCGGCTTCCTACTGGACTGGCTTCCTACTGGACATAGCCTTCCACCTCATTGACGGGGCGGGCATCAGCCTCGTTGGGATCTTCACCCGCCTTGGCCTTTGCCCGGCGCTGGCGCAATAGGTCCCAGCATTGATCCAACGCCTCTTCCACCTGCCGCAGCCGGGCGCGGCGTTCAGTCCGGCCGTCGTCATCCTCGTCGGAATTGCCCCCGCCGGCGGGTCCCGAACCCGCCGGCTCACGGAGCTGATGCTCTTCGTCAACCAGCGCCTGGATGCGCTGCAGAATGTCCTGGTTGTCCATCGCCTTCACTCCTTGGTTACCGCGGGCCGGATTCACTTTGGCACCGCCACCGAAAACTGTTCGCGGCGGGGCTGGACTGCCAGCCTAGTCACGTGACACAGCCCGGGAAAGGGGCAATTCCCCGTCATTCCGAGCAAAACCTTGCCCCTCCTCAGTCCGCGACGGCCGCAGCACTGGCGGGCCCGCCGTCGTCTCGTTAGGGTGGACGGTAAGCATGCTTAGCATTACCGCAATGCCAGCACCGCCCGGAGCAAGATGATCCTGTCCGCGTTCAACACCACCACGGAGGAGAACCATGACCGACCAGTACACGTTCAAGAATCCCGTCACCGCTTACGAGCACATCTCCCCGCCCAAGCAGCACCAGCCCGAGCCCGGCCTGGACGCCAAACTTGAACCTAAAGCCGATCTGGGCGAGGACACCTACCGCGGCACCGGCCGCCTCGACGGCAGGAAGGCCATCGTCACCGGCGCCGACTCAGGCATCGGCGCTGCGACGGCGATCGCCTTCGCCCGGGAAGGGGCCGACGTCGTGCTTTCCTACCTTCCCGAGGAGGAGGAAGACGCCGCGAAGATCGCGAACCTGATCGAGAAGGCCGGCCGCAAGGCCGTGAAGGTGCCCGGCGACCTCAAGGACGCCGCCACCTGCCAGAAGCTGGTGGACACCGCGCTGCAGGAACTGGGCGGCCTGGACCTCCTCGTGAACAACGCCGGCAAGCAGGTGGCGCAGGAGGACATCGGGGACATCACCGACGAGCAGTTCGACCACACGCAGAAGACCAACGTGTATGCCATGTTCTGGCTCACCAGGGCCGCCGTGCCGCACCTTCCCGCCGGCTCAACGATCATCAACACGACGTCGATCCAGGCGTACAACCCGTCGCCGACCCTCGTTGACTACGCCACCACGAAGGCCAGCATCAACAACTTCACCAAGGGGCTGGCCCAGCAGCTGGCACCGAAGGGCATCCGGGTGAACGCCGTGGCTCCAGGGCCGATCTGGACGCCCCTGCAGGTCAGCAGCGGCCAGCCCAAGGAAGCCCTCCCCGAGTTCGGCAAGGACACTCCCCTGGGCCGGGCCGGACAGCCCGCCGAACTCGCCCCGGCCTACGTGTTCCTGGCCTCGGCGGAGTCGAGCTTCGTGGTGGGCGAGACCCTGAACGTCAACGGCGGCAGCCCCACGCCTTAACTGCTGCCGGGGCCGTGCTGCCGGGACCGTAGCCTGCGCATTTCTGCACCACTTCAGGAAGCAGCACCGCCGCCAGCCGCCGGGAACCGCGTCAGTACGCGGGACGCCCGGGGCCGGCGGCGACTCCGCAGCACGAAAGCGGAGCAAAAACGCCGCGAACCGACTTATAGTGGCGACTACACGCACCTCCCTGAGCCACTCCCGTAATCCACTTGAGGAGAGCCCCATGGAATCCCGCACACTAGGCACACTTTCAGTCTCCAGCCTCGGCCTCGGCTGCATGGGCATGAGCGAGTTCTACGGCACCGGCGACGACAGCGAGTCCATCGCCACCATCCACGCCTTCCTGGACGCCGGCGGAACCCTGTTGGACACCGCAGACATGTACGGCCCGTTCACCAACGAGCAACTGGTGGGCAGGGCCATCGCCGGGCGGCGTTCGGACGTGGTCCTGGCCACCAAGTTCGGCAACGAACGGCGCGACGACGGATCCTGGGTGGGCATCAATGGCCGCCCCGAATACGTCCGCTCCGCCTGCGACGCAAGCCTGCAGCGCCTCGGCGTAGACCACATTGACCTCTACTACCAGCACCGGGTGGACAAGACCGTCCCCATCGAGGACACCGTCGGAGCGATGGCGGAGCTCGTCGAGGCCGGCAAAGTCCGTTACCTGGGCCTGTCGGAGGCCAGCGCCGACACCATCCGCAGGGCGCACGCCGTCCATCCGATCACTGCGCTGCAGACTGAGTATTCGCTCTGGGAGAGGGAACCGGAAACGAAGGTCTTCCCGGTTCTGGCGGAGCTGGGAATCGGGTTCGTGCCCTACAGCCCCCTCGGCCGGGGCTTCCTCACCGGCCAGCTGCGCAGCCCCGACGATTTTGCTGAAGACGATTTCCGGCGCCACTCACCCCGCTTCCAGGGCGAGAACTTCACCCGGAACCTGCAGCTCGTGGACCGGGTCAAGGAACTCGCGGATGAGAAGCAGTGCAGTCCGGCGCAGCTCGCCCTGGCGTGGCTGCTCGCGCAGGGTGAGCACATCGTCCCCATTCCGGGCACCAAGAAGCGCGAACGACTGGCCGAGAACCTGGGTGCGGCCGACGTCGAGCTTTCTGCCGCGGACCTTGCCCGTCTCGATGAACTGGCCCCGGCTGGCGCGGCCGCAGGGGCGCGCTACCCGCACATGACCTCGATCGATACCTAGAACCCGCGCCGGCGCGTCCGCCGGAAGCGGCGGCACGAACGAGCCATCACTCAGGCCGAGCCCGGCGATGTCCCCGGGGCTGACGAACACCACGTCACCCCGGCGGAGGTCCGCGTCGGATGCCCGCCGGAAGCCAGGTGCAGCCGGCCCCTGCGGCCGGCTTGCGGGGATGCATCGCCTGCTGGCGCAGCGGAGCGGCACGGGCGGACAATGGGAGCATCTTCAGACCGTTTGGAGCCGCAATGCGCCGTTCTATGGGCTGGCTAAAACACCACAGGCTTCTGGCTTTCTTCATTCTGGCCTACGCCATTTCCTGGGCCTCATGGCCGTTCTTCGCGGCCGGGCTGATGCCCCGCATGGAATTCCTGCCAGTAGGTCCGCTGGCCTCCGCGGTTATTGTCATAGCCCTGACGGAGGGGCGGCCCGGGTTCCGCGTCTGGGGCCGGCGGCTGATCCGGTGGCGCGTCGGCTGGCTCTGGTACGCGGTGGCTCTCCTGCTCCCTGTGGCACTCGTCCTCGTCACCGGATTCATCACCGTGGCATTAGGCGCCGCCGCCCCGGGTCTCAAACAGCTGACGTGGAGCGGGCTTTTGACCGTGTTCGCCGTCCGGCTGGTGAATCCCCTGGACGGTGCACTCGGCGAAGAGCCAGGCTTCCGCGGTTACGCCCTCCCGCTCCTCCAGGCATCGCGTCCGCCTCTGCTGTCCGCGGCAATCCTGGGCGCGCTCGTGACGCTGTGGCACCTGCCGCTGGTCCTCTTTTTCGGGCTGAGCGTGATCGGCCTGCCGACGACGTTCGCCATCACGTTCCTCTACGTCTGGTTGTTCAACCGCACCGGCGGCAGTGTCCTGCTGACGCTTCTGTTCCACAACAGCCAGGGCACTTTCACGGTCGGGTCCTTCGGCTTCGCCGCAGCCGCCGCCGGCCGCGCTGAGCTGATCTACTTCCTCGCCGTCGTCCTGGCGGTGCTTGCCACCGTGGTCCTGGACCGCCGGGCCTGGCGCAAGGCACCCCGCTCGGCCACCGCCGTCGGGCGTTTCCCGTTCCGAATGCGTCCCACGTGAACGACGGCGGGTGATTGGCGCCGGGCGCACGGCACCGGCGCCTTCCTTCAGGACCCGACACCCCAATCCACGTCAGGAGGAAACATGTCCTCGCCGCTAGCCAAAGCCGCGGGCCCCATCGCCGTGGCGTCCGGACTCCTCTTCGCCGCTGTGGACCTGGCGCGCCTGCTCGCCGCCGATCGGAGCCTCGACCGGATCGAGATGATGCGGCAGACGCCCTTCCAGGTCACGAACGCCCTCTACTGGGTGGTCTTCATCGGGCTCACCCTCGCGCTGGTATCCGTCTACTTCCGGCTCGGCGCCCGGGCGGGCGGACTCGGCGCCGCCGGGTTCTGCATCGCGCTCGTGGGCACCCTGGACATGGCCGGCAACATGTGGTTCGACGGCTTTGCCGGACCCTGGATTGCCGAGGTCGCCCCCGGCGCGATCCTCGCGGGCGGGTCCGGAATGCTGGCGGTCGGGGGGCTGTCCAGCTACGTGCTCTTCAGCGTGGGCTGGATGTTTTTTGGCATGGCCGGCTGGCGCTCAGGCATGTTCCCCGCGTGGATCTGCGTGGCATTCGTCGTCGCCGGTTTCCTGGGCTACAACGCCGGGCTGCCGCCGTACGGGATCCCGATCGGGCTGGTCACGGCGGCGCTGGGCTCGTGGATCATCCGGACGGGTGCGCCGGTCCCGGTTACGGCCGGCCCGGCTTCCGCGGACCCGCTTAGGCCGTAACCCTCCGGCCACGGCCGGGACCCCGCCGCAAGCTAATCCGGAGCCTAGCCCGACAGTTCGGCCAGCAGCTCGTGCTTCCGCTCCTCGCTGGCGAACGACGACCTGATGGAGTTCGCGGCGAGTCTGACGCGGTCGAACTCGGACAACCCCAGCACCGATTCCAGTTGGGCGAAGTTGGTGTCCACATAGCCGCCGAAGTACGCCGGGTCGTCCGAGTTCACGCTGACGTTGAGCCCGGCGGCCAGCATCGCCGGCAGCGGGTGCGCGGCCAGCATGTCCACGGCGCGCAGCCGGACGTTCGACAGCGGACAGACCGTCAGCGGCACATGTTCATCGACCAGCCGCTCCACGAGCTCGGGGTCCTCCATGCACCGGATCCCATGGTCGATCCGCTCCACGCCCAGCACGTCCAGAGCCTCCACAATGTACGACGGCGGGCCCTCCTCCCCCGCGTGTGCAATCTTCCGCAGGCCTGCTTCGCCGGCCCGGGCGAACAGCCGGGTGAATTTCGACGGCGGGTTGCCCACCTCTGCGGAGTCCAGGCCGATGCCGGCGATCGGGGCGTTCATCCCCAGAAGGCCTTCCAAGACCTCAAGGGCCGAGTCCTCGGACAGGTCGCGGAGGAAGGCGGCGATCAGCAGCGTGGAAATGCCGAACTCTTCCTCAGAGGTGGCGAGGACAGAGGCGACCCCGTTCACGCAGGTCTCCAGAGCGACTCCGCGCGAAAGGTGTGCCTGCGGATCCATCATGATTTCCGCATGCCGCACCCCGGCCGCCGCGGCCCGCGTCAGGTAGGCCCGCGTCATGTCCGCAAAGTCCTGTTCGGTCCGCAGCACGGCCATGTTGGCGTAGTACAGATCGAGAAACGACTGCAGGTCCGTGAACTCGTACCGGCTCCGCAGCTCGTCCAGGTTTGCATACGGCAGCTCGATCCCGTTCCGTTCAGCGAGCGCAAAGATCAGCTCCGGCTCCAGCGTCCCCTCAATGTGAAGGTGGAGCTCCGCCAAGGGCATCGGCGACGGGGGCGCCACCAACTCCTCTTCAGCTGAAGGCAGAGTCTGATCTGAAGGGCCGGTTTGACCTGAAAGAGCAGCGGGATCGATTGGTTCGGCGGCGGCGTCGTAAGTGTTCACCCCGACAGAATAGTCCCCGGATCCGCCATCACCGCTAGAGTCGAACAGATGCGGACTGAAGAGTATGCTGATCCCTTGGCCGGTCTGGACTGGAGCCCGGAAACCGGCGCCCACCACTCTGCCGACGGCTTTGTCCGGGTGCGCGGTGCCCGTGAGAACAACCTTCGCAACGTGGACGTGGCCGTCCCGCGCGACGCGATCGTGGCCTTCACCGGCGTCTCGGGATCTGGCAAGTCCTCGCTGGCGTTCGGCACGATCTACGCCGAAGCCCAGCGCCGGTACTTCGAATCCGTCGCCCCGTACGCCCGCCGCCTCATCCAACAGGGCCACAACCCCAAGGTGGAGATGATCACCGGGCTGCCGCCCGCCGTCGCGCTTCAGCAGCGCCGCGGCACACCGAGCAGCCGTTCCACGGTGGGAACGGTGACCACACTGTCCAACTCGCTCCGGATGCTGTTCTCGCGCGCCGGCAGCTACCCGGCCGGGGCGAGCCCGCTGGACTCGGACGCCTTCTCCCCCAACACCGCCGCCGGAGCATGCCCCGAGTGCCACGGCCTGGGCGTCGCACACACCGTGAGCGAAGCCTCGCTGGTTCCCGACCCGTCGCTGAGCATCCGGGACGGAGCCATCGCCGCCTGGCCCACGGCGTGGCAGGGCAAGAACCTGCGCGACATCCTCACCCACCTGGGCTACGACGTCCACACGCCCTGGCAGGACCTGCCCCGGAAGGACCGCGACTGGATCCTTTTCACCGGGGAGCAGCCGGTCGTGGAAATTACCCCGCAGCGCGACCGGGTGGCCAAGCCGTACAAGGGCAAGTTCTGGAGCGCCAAGAGCCACGTGCTGCACACTCTGGCGGATTCCAAGAGCAACACGATGCGCGAACGCGTGCTCCGCTTCATGGAAACCGGCCCCTGCCAGCGGTGCAGCGGCAGCGGACTCACCCCCGAGGCCCTGGCCGTCACGTTCGCCGGCAGGACGATCGCCGACCTCAACGCCGTGCCGATGGCCGAACTGGCGGACATCATCCGCCCGACCACCCAGTTGAAGGCCGCCGGAACCGCCTCCCGCAAGCTGTCCTCCGGCGAAAGCAACGAGGTGGCCGTGGCCATCACACGCGACCTCCTCCAGCGGATCACTGTCCTGCTGGACCTGGGGCTCGGCTACCTGGCACTGGGCCGGCCCACTCCCACGCTCTCCCCCGGCGAAATGCAGCGGCTCCGGATCGCCACACAGCTGCGCTCGGGTCTGTTCGGCGTGGTCTATGTGCTGGACGAGCCCTCTGCCGGGCTGCACCCCGCCGACGCCGAGCCACTGCTGACGGTGCTGGAGCAGCTGAAATCGTCGGGCAACTCCGTGTTCGTGGTGGAGCACAACATGGACATCGTGCGCCGCGCCGACTGGCTCGTGGACGTGGGTCCCCGGGCCGGAGAGGGCGGCGGCGAGGTGCTCTACAGCGGCCCTGTGGCCGGCCTCGCCGACGTCGAGGCTTCCGTCACGCGCCCGTTCCTCGTGCCGGATGGCTCTCGCGGCCGTTTGGGTGACGCTGAAACCGACGACGGCGACAGCACCGCCGGCGGTCCCCGCGCCGGGGCGTCCAACGACCGTGCGCACGGCACCGGTGAGCCCGGCGCCAACAGGCCGGGCAGCGGCGTCCGTACCGGCCGCCGTCGGGAGCCCGGTGCCTGGCTGGAACTGAACGACATCTCACGCCACAACCTCCGCGGCCTCGACGCGTCCATCCCGCTGCGGGTCCTCACAGCCGTCACCGGAGTCTCCGGCTCGGGCAAGTCGACGCTGGTCAGCCACGTGCTGGCTGAGGTGGTCGGATCCGAACTGCACGGCGACGCTGGCGCGGACGGCCCGGAGTCCGGGGGAACCGCCGGGGACCAGCCCGTGGACGCCGGCGGCCCCGGCACGCCGCTGAGCGTCGGAACCGTTACCGGCCTGCACCACGTGGACCGGCTGGTGACCGTGGACCAGAAGCCGATCGGCCGCACGCCCCGGTCCAACCTGGCCACCTACACCGGACTCTTCGACGCCGTGCGCAAGGAATTCGCCGCCACAGACGAAGCCCGGGCCCGCGGATACGGTGCCGGGCGTTTCTCCTTCAACGTGGCCGGCGGGCGCTGCGAAACCTGCCAGGGCGAGGGGTTCGTGGCCGTCGAACTGCTGTTCCTGCCCGGCAGCTATGGGCCCTGCCCGGAATGTGACGGTTCCCGCTACAACCCCGAAACCCTCGAAGTCACCTACAACGGCAGGAACGTGGCCGAGATCCTGGGCCTGACAGTTGATGCCGCCGCGGAATTCCTCGCGGAGGTTCCCTCGGCGGCCCGCAGCCTGCAGACGCTCCGGGAAGTCGGGCTGGGCTACCTGCGGCTGGGCCAGCCCGCCACCGAACTGTCCGGCGGTGAAGCCCAACGCATCAAGCTCGCCACCGAACTGCAGCGGGCACGCCGCGGCCACACTCTCTACCTGCTGGACGAACCCACCACAGGGCTCCACCCGGCCGACGTACGCCTCCTCATGGCCCAGCTCCAGCGCCTCGTCGACGCCGGAAACACGGTGGTCGTTGTGGAGCACGAAATGGACGTGGTGGCGGAAGCGGACTGGGTGATCGACCTCGGGCCGGCCGGTGGTGATGCCGGCGGCAAGATCGTTGCCGCCGGAACGCCCGACGCCGTCGCCGGTTCACCAGACAGCCGGACGGCGCCGTACCTGGCTTCCGCGCTCGGCTCTTCTGCGCTGGGCCGGAGTGCCGAATAGCAGCACTCCGGTCCCCGTGCCCGGCAGCTCCGACTGCCTAAAACCGCTTGACTGTCAATGATTATCTCGATTTGATAACGGCGCGCGACACCTCTAGGCTGGGGCACATGCCCGCGCAACGCGGGCCCATGAATGCCCGGTGCCGCCTCCACCAGTTACTGCCCGGCCGGCGGACACCGAAATGACCTCTAGTTCGTCAGGGGCGGGCAGTAGCGCGACAACGTCCGGGGACGGACCGAGCGCGGGTGGCCTCAGGAGCATCCCAAAATGAAGAAATCCACTCTCAGCACTGCCGCGCGCCGTGGTGTCACCCTGGCCGCCGTTTCCGCCGCAACCCTTGCGCTCTCCGCGACTGCCGCCAACGCTGCAGCACCCACCGCCACAAGCGCCTCCACCTGGGACGCCCTCGCCCAGTGCGAGAGCGGCGGCAACTGGTCCACCAACACCGGCAACGGCTTCTCCGGCGGCCTGCAGTTCACCCCGCAGACCTGGGCCGCTTACGGCGGAACCGGCTCACCCCAGAGCGCTTCGCGCGCCCAGCAGATCGCCGTGGCCGAAAAGGTCCAGGCCAGCCAGGGCTGGGGCGCATGGCCCGCCTGCTCCGCGAAGCTCGGCCTGGCCGGCGGCGGTGGCGCTCCGGCGCCGCAGATCCTGCCGCAGAGCGCTCCGGTCCAGGCCGCACCCGTCCAGGCTCCGGTTCAGACCGCACCCGTTGCCCAGGCCCCGGTGGCCGAGGCTCCTGTCCAGGCGCGTCACGCTGCCGCCATCGCGGTGAGCGGCGAGACCTACACCGTCCAGGACGGCGACACCCTGAGCAAGATCGCCGACAAGCTCGGCATCCAGGGCGGCTGGCAGCACCTCGCCGACGCCAATGCTGACACGATCAGCAACCCGAACCTCGTGTTCGTGGGCCAGGTTCTGCAGCTCCCGGCCTAGGCTGCTCGGTCGGTCGCTTAGCGGCACTTCCCTTGAAGCTCGACGCCGGGCGGTCCCTTTCCGGGGGCCGCCCGGCGTTGTTTTGTCTGGCGTCTCTGTGTTCCGGACTTTCTGCGCCCGGCCTTCTTGGCTCTGCCTCCAGAAACTACGACGCCGGGCGCCCCCTGAGTGGGGACGCCCGGCGTCATTCTTAAATCTCTACAGCGTGACGGCTGGAACCGTCAGTATTCGGCCTTAGGCCGCGGGAAGCTCCCGGACGATGCGCACCTTCCAGGCGGCGTCGTCGCTGGTGTCCAGCAGGGCGACAGTACCGGAGGCGAGGTGCAGGGCAACGCGCTTGGCGTGCAGCAGCTCGAGGTAGAGGTGCTCGTTGACGCGGGCGGGGCTGTCGACGACGAACTTCACGGCGTCGCGCACCTTGCGGTAGTTGTCGCTGCGTTCGCGGTGCAGGTGCAGCTCAAGTTCGTGGCGCTGCTTGACGCGCGGCTCGTGCTTGTTCAGCCAGTTCACTGCGGCATGGACGCCGATGACCAAGGCAAGCGAAACGGCGTAGATCCACCAGCCGGTGGACATCAGGAAGAGCGGCAGGTTGGCGACGGCCACCACTGCAATGAAAACGCGCAGGGCCACGAGCCGGCGCAGGGTCAGCGCAACGGAAGCAAGCGCGGTGCGGAAACGGTGCTGGTCCTTGCGCGCAGCAGCCGGGTCCAGAGTAAACTCGTCGAGAACGAGGATCCCGTTCGCGTCGGCGCCCAGCATTTGGCCGTACTTCGGAACGAACAGTTGAGGCTCCTGTGACGCATGTGAATTCGCCTCCGCGGGGGCGGACGACAGGGGCGCGGGAGAGGTAAGAGTCATGAGTTGGCTTCCAGACGCTGTTGAGGTTTCGGATATCTTAGGGGATTAATCAACCTTGCGCATGCATGGGTCCACTATGTGAACACTGGACGGTCCATTTTGGCCGCTGGTTGTGCCGTCCGGCACTTCAATTGGCACAGGGCGCCAAGGACGGCAGACTGAAGGGATGCAAACCTTCCTTCCCTACCCCGATTTCCGGCAAAGCGCGGCCGCGCTGGACACACCCCGGCTCGGCAAGCAGCGCGTCGAAGCGCTGCAGACACTCCGCGCGCTGGTCATCCCGGAATACGGATGGCAGTCACACCCCGCCATCCGTATGTGGATGGGGCACGTTCCAGCGCTCACCCTGTATGGCCTGGCCATGGTGGACGAATGGACCAAGCGCGGCTTCGCCGACAACACCCGCGACAACATCCGCGAGTTCGCCCCGCAGGCCGCGCATCCTGATTACGCCGCCAAGATCCTGCTTCCGCCGTGGCTCGGCAACCCCGAATTCCATCTGAGCCACCGGTCCAACCTCATCCGCAAGGACCCGCACTTCTACGAAGACGTCTTCCCGGGCACGGAGCACGGCCTGGAGTACGTCTGGCCGGAACCCCGGCACGAGTTCCTGCCGGAGGACCCCGAGGGTGAGGTGCTCTGGATTCTTCGCGAGCACGTCGGCCACGGCGACCCCGAGCAGCTGGACAAGATCGGGCTGCCTGCGGTGGGCCGGGCGGCTGCTTCCGGTTCCGCCGGGGCTGGCCCCGGTTCCGGGTCAGGCGCCGGTTCCGGGTCGGGCGCCGGAGAATCCGACGGCGACGAATACCAGTTCGTCTACGCGGAGGAAACTTCACGCCGCCCAGCCAAGGTGGCCAAGAAGGCACCGGCCAAACCGCTCGTCAAGAAGCCGTCGAGGAAGCGTCAGCGCCAGGAAGCAGCCTTCTCAACGCTTCCCGGCAAGTCGCCGGTCGCCGTGCCGTTCGACGGCGGCAGCAGGTTCGCCGTCGGAATGGTTGTGGGCCGGCCCATCACGCTCGACGACGGGCGCTTCGGACGCAACTTCCAGCTCACCGACATCATCGACCGGTCGGAGTTCGACTACCCGGCGCTGCTGCAGGACCCCCGCGTTTTCTTCCCTGTCCCGGCGCTCTGAGTCCTGCTGTGACTATCCTTCTCGCCGGTTGCGGCGACCTCGGAACCGAGACAGGTCTGCGCTTCGCCGCGGCGGGGCACCGGGTGGTGGGCTGGCGCCGTTCGCCGGACAAGCTGCCGGCTGAGATCGAGGGCGCCGCCACCGACTTGAGCACCGCCGAACTGCCGCGTGTCCCGGAGGACACTACCGCCGTCGTCATCGCCGTGGCTGCGGATGCCTCTACAGAAGAGGCATACCGGAACGCTTACGTGAACGGGGTGACGCATGTCCTCGACGCCCTCGAACGCGACCGCGTTGCACCCGACCGCGTCCTCTTCGTCTCGTCCACCGCTGTGTACGGCGACGCCGGCGGCCGCTGGATCGATGAATCCACGACGCCGGACCCTGCGGGTTTCTCGGGCCGCGTCATGCGTGAAGCAGAGGAGCTGCTGCTGAAGCGGCTCGACGGGACCAGGACCGCACCTGTCGTGCTCAGGCTTGGCGGGATCTACGGACCGGGCCGTACTCGGCTTATCGACCAGGTTCGAACCGGCGCCGCCGTCATTCCGGACCAGCCGCGGTACACCAACCGCATCCACCGCGACGACGCAGCCGGCGCCATCGTGCATCTGCTCACCATGCCTGACGCGCTCCGGCCGGTGTATCTGGGCGTGGACAGCGATCCGGCTGAGTTGGGCGACGTCCTGCGTTTCCTGGCGGCTGAGTTGGGGTTGGACGTCCCCCCGCCGGGTTCCCTGGGCGACGCACGCGGCGGAAACAAACGCTGCAGCAACGCGCTGCTTCGGGGAACAGGGTTTTCGTACAAGTACCCGTCCTTCCGCGAAGGTTACCGCGACATTTTGGCTGGCGTCGGAGTGCGCCACCCCTGAGTACCCGCGCCCGCCCAGGTGGAGATGCGGCTCAAATGACCGGGCCAAAAAATTTTCAAAAGTTTTTTCGCTTTTGGTCCGAAGCGACGCTAAACACCCCAAAGAATGTCAGACACCGTTGAGATAGTTTTCCTATGGAAGCCTTTGGGGAGGATCGAGCGGACATCGCGGCCGGGACTGACGTCCGGAGCCTTCGCGCTGCCGCCCTGCTGCGTGGCGGCCGGCTTCGCAGCGTTCCCTCTGAGGCTGCCGGTTCCCGTTCCGACTCGCCGGTAAAGGACGCGTCCGACGGCGGTGCTGCCGCCGGCATGGCGGTGGGGTCCAGTTCTGCTGCAGCGCCTTTCGGGATTTCAGGTCCGGTAGCAGCTGGCACGGCACCGGCTGAGCCGGCGTCCCCGGCGCTGGCAACGCCTGATCTGAAGGCGTCCCTGGCACTGCTGGACGCGGCGACCGCCGCGGCGACGGAGGAGTTGGCCGCGGCCAACTTCCTTCAGGCAGCCGATTTCGCGGAACTGGCCGAGAAACTGTCCCGCCGCGTCGAATACTTCCAGGTCCTCGCCGCCGGCGCGGTGGACCGGACCAGGACCGAGGCGATCAATGCCGCCCAAACCGCCGGCCAGGTACCCGGATGGACCACCGGCTGGAGAACCGAACCCGAAACCGCCCCGGCCCCCGACGCCCCGCCGTCCGAGCCGGCCGCAGCTGCTGGAGCCGTCACAGCCGCCGCAGGCCGGCCATCCTTGGCCGCCCCTGCCGCTGCGTCTGCGTCTGCGGTGGGCTGGTCCCCGGCCGATGACGGGGCCCACAACACCGCCGAGTTCCTCCGCACCCGGCTCCGGATCAGCACCCCCGAAGCACGCCGCCGCCTCGCCCTCGCCACCGCCACTCTCCCCCGCACCGGACTCACCGGCCGCCCCATGCCACCCGAACGCGAAGAAACCGCAGCAGCCCTCACCGCCGGCATCATCTCCTCCCGCGCCGGAACCACCATCACCACCGCCCTGGACAAAGTCCGCCACACCCCCGACCCCGCCCTGATCGCCGCAATGGAACACAGCCTCACCCAAACCGCGATCGAAAACGACCACGACTTCCTCACCCGCATCGCCCACCGCTGGATCGACGCCCTCGACCAGGACGGCACCGAACCCTCCGAAGAAAACCTCCGCCACCGCCAGGGCGTCTTCCTCCACCACAAACGCGGCGGACTCCACCACCTCGAAATCCGCGCCACCACCGACCAATACGAAGTCCTCACCACCGTCATGAACACCGCCACCAACCCCCGCACCACCCCACCCAACACCACCAACTGCGCGGACACCCACGACGGCAACCACGGCGGGAATGGCGGTGACGGCACTGCCCCTGGCCCTGGCCAAGAGGGCAGCAGCAGTGGCAGCGACAGCCCCGCCATCGAGCCCGACGCGGCCTTCAACGCCCCCACCCCGCTCCCCGACCCGGACCGCCGCACCCCCGCCCAGCAACGCCTCGACGGCCTCGTCGGCGCGTCCAAAGCCGCCCTCGCCGCAGGCACCCTGCCCACCACCGGAGGACTCCGCCCCCAAGTCATGGTCACCGTCAGCTACCGGGACCTCCTCAACAGCATCCAAACCACCGGCAACCGCGGCCCCCGCTACAACAGAAACCAACCCAACACCCCGCCAACAGACCGACTCCAGCCCAACGAATGGCAACCCAGCGGTCCCGTACTCCTGCCAGGCACCTGGCAGCCCAGCGAACCCTGGCCCGAACCCGACACCACAGACACCCGGCAGGCAGCCGATACCGACGCCCCGACAGGCACCCGGCCCAGCACCAACAACGCCACCACCGACCCGCCCGGCATCAACTGGTCCGAAATCAACCGGTCCGGCACCAACCTCTACACCACACCCACCGGCAGCGGAACATTCACCTACACCGGCCCCGTCACCGCCTCCACCATCCGCAAAATCGCCTGCGACGCCGACATCATCCCCATCCTCCTCGGCTCCCAAGGACGCATCCTCGACATCGGCCGCACCACCCGGATCTTCCCGCCCCACATCCGCAAAGCCCTCAACACCCGCGACCAAGGCTGCGCCTTCCCCAACTGCACCATCCCCGCACCCTGGTGCGAAGCCCACCACATCACCTACTGGTCCCGAGGCGGACCCACCAGCACCGACAACGGCGTCCTCCTCTGCACCCACCACCACCACCTGATCCACAAGGAACAATGGAAAATCCACGTCAAAAACGGCATCCCCTGGTTCATACCCCCACCCCACATCGACCCACGCCAACAACCCCGACAAAACCACCACCACAAAACATGAACCCGCCCACAAGACAGGCCGGGCCGGCAGAACACAGAAGCAGTATCAACTAGGACAGCCACGCCCGCGTCCACGAGCAAGTCGATCCGAGGCGCCTACCTGCCAGCCCGGACCGACAGCCGGAAGTTGCCAGGATGTTGGTAGTTCCAGCCGCGCCATGATCTGCCGGCACCGACGGTTCCCTAGCTTCGCCCCTCAAAGCAGAAAACGCCCAGCCCAATTCGGGACCAGGCGCTTCGGTAAACGAAAACCAGAGACTGCTAGGCGTCCTGCCAGCCGCGGCCTTCAGTGAATGTGGCAACCAGGGTGCCCACGCCGGCCTGCAGCGAGTTTGAGGGGTCCTCGTACAGGGACGCCTCCGTCGCACGGCTGTGGGTGATGAGCTGCTCGGCTTCGAGTTTCGCCTCGGGCACGGTGGCACCGATGATGCCCGTGCGGGCAGGAAGCTCGGGAGTGTGCACTACGTCGGCATTGGTCTCCGAGAGTGGAATGATGGTCCCGGGGCGGATCTCGTCGTGCGGGAACTCGAATTCGGCGTCGTCGGGGGCAGCGGGAATCGTGTACTCCAAGAAGTAGTTCATGCCCCCAGCCTTGCAGATAACCGCCATGCCAGAAACCCCGTTCTCGCCCGCAGGCACGAATATTCACCGCCCGATCCAACGGGCACGCGGGCGAAAGACCGTCCGCTCCTAACGTCCGGCTGCATATCCCTGCGCTCCCCGCGGATTCGCGGCAGCCTGCAGCACGCCGGTCCTGGGATCGCGTACGACGGCGGACAGCCGTCCCAGCGTCCAGTCGCCTGCCCGGGTGATCCGGTGGCCCCGCCGTTCGAGCCCGGCGATAACGTCATCGCCCAACCGATCCTCGACGACCGCGCCGCCAGGCTGCCAGGTGCGCGGCCAAAAGGACCCAGGCATCGAGGTCGTATGAAACGCCGGCGCATCGATGGCCTGCTGGGGCGAGTACCCGCCGACGATCGTCCGCAGCAGGTACAGCAACTGCCACTGGTCTTGCTGGTCTCCGCCGGGCGAGCCGAGCGCCGATACAGCAACGCCATCGCGCAGCACCAGCGTCGGCGTCAGCGTGGTCCGCGGTCGTTTGCCCGGCGTCAGCATGGACGGCGTTCCGGGCTCCAGCCACGTCATCTGCAGCCGCGTGCCCAGGCAGAACCCGAGCTCAGGGATCGCCGGAGACGACTGCAGCCAGCCACCGGATGGCGTGGCTGAAACCATGTTGCCCCAGCGGTCCACAACATCGATGTGGCAGGTGTCGCCGCGTGTTTCCCCGTTGGACGCCACGCTGGGTTCATCGAGAACCGGTTCGCCAAGTGCAGGTTCACCGATCGTCGGTTCGCCAACACTAGCGGCAGCCGCAGAACCCACGCCGCCGGCATTACCACCCGAGGCGGACGGCCCGCCGTCGTCGTTCGACAGCGCAGGCGGGACATACTCCGTCCGCAGCGCAGGCACGTGCGGCTCACGCCCCGGAACCGAGCCCGGACGGAACTCGTGCGACGCCTCGTCAGTGATTAGTTCCCGCCGCGACGCCGCGTACCCTTCCGACAATAGGTAGCCGAGGGGGACATCCGCGTCGCCGTAGTACGCCTCGCGATCCGCCAGTGCGAGCTTCTGGGCCTCCAGAATGGTGTGCGCACCCAGCTCGGTGGACGGGTCGAGGTGGTCGTCATCAAAGCCTGCCAGGATCGCAAGCGTCTGCAGCAGGGCCGGGCCCTGCCCCCACGGGCCGGTCTTGGCGATGGTGTGCCCGCGGAACTCCAAGGTGGCCGCATCCTCGTACGACGCGCGGAACCCGGCCATGTCGGCCATTGTCATGACGCCGCGGTGGTCGGTCCCGGACGAGTGCCGGTGCGGTGTCCGGACGCTTTCGGCCACGGCGCGCGCCACGAAGCCCTCACTCCACTCCCGGCGGGCGGCGTCGATACGCTCCTCGCGCGTGTGGGCCGGCTGCGCCGCGAATGCCTCGCCGAGGCCGGCACCGGCCTGCACCAGTTTCTGCAGGGTGCGGGCAAGCGCCGGATTCCGGACCAGCTCGCCCTCCTCGGGGATGCGTCCCTCGGGCATCCACAGTTCGGCCGAGGTGGGCCAGTGGTCGCGGAACAGTCCCGCCACTGCCGAGATCGTGCTGCCGACACGTGCCAGCACCGGATGGCCGTCGCGCGCGTAGCGGATGGCGAAATCCAGGACTTCGGCCAGTTCCCACGTTCCGTGGTCCCGCAGCAGCAACAGCCAGGCATCGACGGCGCCCGGAACCGCCGCGGCGAGCGCACCAGACCCGGGCACCAGTTCCAGGCCCTCGGCGCGGAAGTGCTGGACCGTCGCGCCCGCCGGGGCCGGCCCCTGGCCCATCAGGACCACAGGTTTTCCGGGTTCCTCCGCCGTGCTGAAGACGCCGGTCATGTCACCGCCCGGCCCGTTGAGGTGCGGTTCCACCACATGCAACACGAACGCGGCCGCCGTGGCCGCGTCGAACGCGTTGCCGCCCCGCTCCAGCACAGCCTGTGCAGTGCCGGTAGCCAGCCAATGGGTCGTAGCGGACATGCCGAAGGTGCCCTGCAGCGTAGGACGGGTGGTGAAAGTCTCCGGCCTCGTAAAACTCATAGGGGCTACTGTAGTCACCGGTTTCCGGCCCTTCCGGGATACGGCGCCCGCGACACGCTCCGCCCGTGTTTCGTCCTGCTTGCCCCGGTTAGCCCTATTTACCCAAGCCGGCCCTCCGCAGCGCTTCGGCCATGGCGGTATCCGCCGGAACTGGACGCTGGCCGGACTGCTTCGGCTGGCGCCTTGCGTTGTTGCGATCTTCAGCTGGCTGACCTGAATCGCTCCCCCGGCGCGGGCCCGGCTTTCCGCCAGCTTGGCCAGGACTACTTGAACGGTTCCGGTTGCCGCCCGCCGAGCGTTCGACGCCGGGGCCGCCTTCCCGGTTCCGGTCGCCGCGGACGCGTTCCACGCCCGAGCGTCCGCCGGCTTGCCGGTCGCCTGCTGCGGCCGGTTCGTCGTCGAGCCTCAGCGTCAGCGAGATCCGCTTCCGCTCCGGATCAGCCTCAAGCACCTTCACCCGCACCACCTGCCCGGATTTCACCACCTCGCGCGGATCGGCGACAAACCGGTTCGCCAGTGCGGACACGTGGACCAACCCGTCCTGGTGCACCCCGACATCCACGAACGCACCGAATGCGGCCACGTTGGTGACTGTTCCTTCCAGGACCATCCCAGGCTTGAGGTCGGAGATCTTCTCGATGCCCTCGGAGAACGCCGCCGCCTTGAACGCCGGACGGGGGTCGCGTCCCGGCTTCTCAAGCTCGGCGATGATGTCACGAACGGTCGGCAAGCCGAAGGTGCCGTCCACAAAGTCGGCCGGGTTCAGCCGTCCGGCATCGGCCAGCGGAGCAAGACCGGCAATGCCTGCAGGAGCTCCGGAACCGCGTGTGGCACCTGCCGCAGTCAGGATTTTCCGGGCCACCGAGTACGCCTCGGGGTGCACGCTCGAGGCGTCGAGCGGTTCCGCTCCCCCGGTGATCCGCAGGAACCCGGCACACTGTTCGAACGCCTTGGCGCCCAGCCGCGGCACCTTCTTCAGCTCGCTGCGCTTGGCGAACGGCCCATGCTCGTTGCGGTACGCCACGATGTTCTCGCTCAGCAGCGGCCCGACGCCGGCCACCCGGCTCAGCAAGGCCGGCGAGGCCGTGTTCACGTCGACGCCCACGGCGTTTACGCAGTCCTCCACCACGGCGTCCAGGCTGCGGTCCAGTTTCGCGGCGGTGACGTCGTGCTGGTACTGCCCCACGCCGATCGACTTTGGATCGATCTTCACCAGCTCGGCCAGCGGGTCCTGCAGCCGGCGGGCGATGGACACCGCGCCGCGCAGGGACACGTCCATGCCGGGGAGCTCGGCGGCGGCCAGGGCGGACGCCGAGTACACGGACGCGCCAGCCTCAGACACCACTAGCTTCTGCGGCGCCGCAGAAGGCGTCCCGTCAGTGCCCGCACCAGTCCAGGACCCGGCGGTGGAGAGCTGCTTGATCAGTTCGGCCGCGAGCTTGTCCGTTTCGCGCGACGCCGTTCCGTTGCCGATAGCCACGAGCTCGACGGCGTGCTGCCGCGCCAGCCGGGTCAGCGTAGCCAGGGCATCGTCCCACTTGCGCGCCGGCGCGTGCGGGTAGACGGTGTCCGTGGCCACCACCTTGCCGGTCTTGTCGACCACGGCCACCTTCACGCCCGTCCGCAGCCCGGGGTCCAGGCCAAGCGTGGCGCGGTTTCCGGCGGGCGCCGCCAGCAGCACGTCGCGGAGGTTCGCGGCGAAAACGCGCACAGCCTCGTCCTCCGCGGCGGCGAACATCCGTCCCCGCAGGTCGGCCGTCAGCCGTGCCAGCACCCGGGAGCGCCATGCCACCTGGGCGGTTTGGAGCAGCCACGGGTCGGCGGGCCGGCCGCGGTCGGCAACCCCGAGGAACCGCGCCACGGCGGACTCATAACGGGTGCGCGCGGCGGCGAGGGCGTCATCATCGGCCGGGTCCGCCTCAGCGAGGTCCAGCTCGAGCACGCCGTCCTTCTCACCGCGCAGCAGCGCCAGCACCCGGTGCGACGGCATCCCGGACGGCGCCTGCGTAAAGTCGAAGTAGTCCGCGAACTTCTGTCCCTCGGTCTCCTTGCCCTTCTTTACCCGGGACACCATCCGGCCCTGCGTCCACAGCCGCTCGCGCAGGTTCTCGGCAAGGTCCGGGTCCTGCGCCACGCGCTCCACGAGGATGGCCCGGGCGCCGGCGAGCGCCGCAGCCGCGTCGTCGACGGCGTGCTCCGCGTTCAGGTACTTGGCGGCCTCGCGCTCGGGATCAAGGTCGGGGCGTTTGAGCAGGGCATCGGCGAGCGGTTCCAGCCCGGCCTCGCGTGCGATCTGAGCCTTGGTGCGCCGCTTCGACTTGAAGGGCAGGTAGATGTCCTCAAGCCGGGACTTCGTATCGGCGGCCACGACGGCGGCCTGCAGTTCCGGGGTCAGCTTGCCCTGCGCGGCAATCGCCTCCAGGACAGTCCGACGGCGGTCCTCCAGTTCGCGGAGGTAGCGCAGGCGCTCGTCGAGCTCGCGGAGCTGGCCGTCGTCGAGCGTGCCGGTGGCTTCCTTCCGGTAGCGGGCGATGAACGGAACGGTGGAGCCGCCGTCGAGCAGTTCCACGGCCGCCTTCACCTGCCAGGCCTTCACGCCGAGTTCGGCGGCGATCTGTTCCGCTATCCGGGCGGCAACTTCGTCAGTGCCCTGGCCGCCTACGGGCGTGGGTGCGGGAGTTTCCTTCGGCTTTGTCCCGGCGGCGGAGGCAGGGCTGGGCGTGGGCGTGGCGGCGTGCTGCGGCTGTTGGGTCACCAGAACATTTTGCCCTACGCGACCGGATCCGCGGCGGTCAGGAGACCGGAGAACGGAACAAACCGCACTACCCACATCCGTCCTTAAGTGGTGTAGTGACTTTATGCAGAGGGGGTCATCGACTTAGGCGGCGCATCATGCAGGAATTGCTCATCATTCTTCAGGACGGCTTCAACGACGATGAAGTCGCCATCACGGTCAACGGCAAGGAGGCCCGGTACGACCGCGATGTCACCACCCGGGAACTGTTGGGCATGGCCGAGGAAGTCTCCGTGGAACTGCCGGCAAAAGGCGCTACCGTGGGGGTCGAAGTCACCAGCCGCAACCTCAGCGCGGAAATGAAGCTCCACGGCCGGCCGCGCAGCCTCCTAGTGTCCATTGAGGACGGCGAGCTCGTGCTCAGCGAGGGGACGGGCCGCGAGGCCTTTTTGTAGTGCCGTTTTGTAGTGCCGTTTTGTGGTGCCGGGTGGCTAGGAGCTGGCCACGCCCGGCAGTGACAATGCCTCGTCCAGCACTTTTCCGAAGTTCGCGGCGTCGTGCGCGAACCGGCCGAGGAACAGCCCCGACACACCGTCCAGGGTGGGCAGCAGGCCGGGTTTGGCGGAGCCGCCATAGATGACCGGCAGATCCTGCAGCCCATGGGCACCGAGCAACTCCCGCAAAGAACGGACGACGGCGGAGACGTACTCCGCGCTGGCAGGCTCGGCGGCGCCGATGGCCCAGACGGGTTCATACGCGATGACCAGCCGGGCGGCCAGGTCCCAGTCACCGCCGACAGCAGCCTGGATCTGTCCGTAGACGAAGCGGGCGGCGCCTTCCGTGCCGCCAGTACTCCCGGCGTCGGCCGCTTCGGTGCTTGTGGTGATCTCCGAGCCGCGCGACTCCTCCCCCACGCACAGCAGCGGGGTGATGCCGGCGCCGTCGGCCGCCCTGACTTTGAGCGCGATCATGGCGTCGTCCTCGGCGAAGTGCCGGCGCCGTTCGGCGTGGCCGATTTCGACGAGTCCGACGCCCAGCTCGGCAAGCAGCGACGGCGAGAGCTCGCCCGTCCACGGACCGTCGGCCCAACCGCAGTTCTGGGCACCAAGGACCAGCGGCGAGCCGGCAATGATCTCCCCGGCGGCCGGAAGCATCGGGAAGGATGGAATCACAAACGGGACCACCCGCCCGGCCGCGAGGGCCGGGCGGGCGTCCACCTGCTGGCGCAGTTCATCCAGCCAGCGCAGGCTGTCCCGGTAGCCGAGGTACATCTTGGTGCTGACGCCGACCAGAATCGTGCCGGGGTCTTGGATGGCCTGGCTGAGTTGGGTCACGGGGTTTCCTGCCTTTGCTGGTGTTGCTGAACTGCTGGGCTTTGCTGCTGACTACTTTTCCAGCAGTGCCTGGTCTTCGGCAGTGCCTGCCTTCGCGGTGGTCCTGGTCTCGAGCAGGTCGTCGGCCTTGTTCTTGAACTTCCGCGTGCCGATCATCATGGCCGCGGCGAGGAACGGCAGCACACCGAGTGCGTAGACGCCCATGGTGCCGGTGTCCGAGGCAGTGACCTGGTTGACGGTGGTCCGCAGGATCGGGGCCACGAAGCCGCCCAGGTTGCCCAGCGAGTTGATGAGTCCGATGCCCGCCGCGGCGGCGGTTCCGGTGAGGAACGCCGTCGGATATGACCAGGCGATGGGGCCGATCGACAGGAAGCTGCAGACCGCCAGGGTGATGAAGATGATGCCCAGCGCCGGGAGGTGGTTGGCGCCGGCCCAGGCCGAGCCGAAGATGCACAGGCCGGTGGAAATGAAGAGGCCGGTGCCCCAGACGCGGCGGCGGACTATGGTGTTGGCGGCCTTGCCGATGAAGTAGCAGGCGAAGATGCCGAAGAACCACGGGATGGCGGCCAGAAGTCCGACGGCGAGACCCACCTTCTGTCCGGTCAGCTGGGACACCTGCTGGGGCAGGTAGAACGTCACCCCGTAGACGGCAATCTGGAGGCAGAAATAGATCACCGTGAAGTACCAGACCTTGCGGTTCTTCATGGCGGCAAGAACGCCGCGGGGTCCGGTCTCCTCCTTGACGGTGTCCTCGAGCGCCATGACGTCCAGCAGCGCCTTCTTCTCATCCTTTTCCAGGAACTTTGCGTCCTGCGGGCTGTTGATCAGGAAGAAGTACGCGGCGACGCCGGCAAGGACAGCCAGCATACCTTCGACGAAGAACATGACCTGCCAGCCCTGCACGCCCGGAACCTGGTCGCCAATGTTGATCAGCCAGCCGGACAGTGGCGCGCCCATCATCTGGGAGAACGGCTGGGCCAGGTAGAAGATGGCGAACATCTTCACGCGGACCTTGTTCGGAAACCAGGCCGCCAGGAACATGATGACACCCGGGAACAGGCCGGCCTCTGTCACGCCCAGCAGGAACCGCAGGATGATGAAGGACGTCTCGCCCTGCACAAAAGCGAAGCAGGCGGAGACGATCCCCCAGGTGATGGCAATGCGTGCCAGCCACACCTTGGCGCCGAACTTGGTCAGTAGCAGGTTGCTGGGGATTTCGAACAAGGCGTAGCCGATGAAGAAGATCCCGGCGCCAAGGGCGAACGCCCCTGCGCTGATGCCCTTGTCCACGCCCAGGGCCGCTTCGGAAAAGCCCACGTTGGTGCGGTCCAGGAAGGCCACCACGTACAAAATGACAAGCATCGGCATAAGCCGGAACGAAGCCTTGGATATCGCCGATTTGAGGACCGGCGAATCCAGGAGCTCCTTGGTGGAAGCTGCTGTTAGGGACATCAAAACTCCTCTTTGAGTAAATCAGGTACGAACGAGAGTGGGGTTGCTGTTCTTAGCCGGAGAACGCCATGATCATGATTCCGGCGATGCAGGAAAGGATGCCCACGGCGAGGTAGAGCTTGCGCCCGCGGCTCCAGGACCTGAGTCCGGTGCCCGGGGCAGGGGTTGCTGCAGGCTTCTTGTGCTGTGACATGACTGTCCGTTCCTAGTGCATATAGAGGCCGCCATCCACATTCAGCGTCTGGCCGGAGATGTATCCGGCGTCCTCGCTGATGAGGAAGGCGATGGCTGCTGCGATGTCTCTGGTGGAACCGACGCGGTTCACCACGAGGTCCCTGACCAGTTCGTCCTTGCGTTCCTGGCTGAGGGTGCCGCCCATGATGTCGGTGTCGATGGGGCCCGGTGAGATGGCGTTGACCGTGATGTCGTACTCCCCGAGTTCGCGGGCGGTGGAACGGGTCAGGCCGATCACGCCGGCCTTGGCCACGGAGTAGGGGGTCTTGGAGAACGTTCCGCCGCCCCGCTGCGCGGAGACGGAGGAGATGTTCACGATGCGGCCGATGCCGTTCTTCACCATGGATTCGGCCACACGGCGGGTGGCGTAGTGGACGCCGTTGAGGTTGATGTTGAGCACGCGGTTCCACTCGGCGGCGTCGAGTTCCAGGTACGGGACCGGCGAGCTGACGCCGGCAACGTTGGCGAGGGCCACGATCTGCGGGAGCTCGGCTTCGATGGAGTCGATAGCTGCGCGGACCGAGGCTTCGTCGGCAACATTCGCGCCGGCGCCGTGGGCCTTCACGCCGTACTGGCTCGCGATCTCCTTGGCCGTGGCCTGGCAGAGCGCGTCGTCCAGGTCGATGATGCCGATGTTCCAGCCCTGCTCCGCCAGGTAGTTGGCGGTGGCCCGGCCGATGCCGCGCTCCGAGACAGCGCCGGTGACGATGGCCGTGCGCTCGGACGGAAAAGTGCTCATGGATGTGCTCCTAGGTTGTAAGGGGACCGGTTGCTGCCGGGCGGAATCCACTGGCAGCAACCGGAGAAATCGGGCAGCACAACAGGAGGGCAACTGCCTGCACAGCGCCCAACTGCCGTGGTGCTTGGTGAGCTGGTGCTTAGTTGATGGGGGCCTGGCCGAGTTCCTCGATGAGCTTCTGCATGGCGACGTAGGCCTTGTTGCGGTAGGCGATCAGCTCGGGGGTGCGCTCGGCCGGGACGTTCAGGAAGCCCGCGCCGGTCTTGGTGCCGAGCTTGCCTGCCTCCACGAGGTCCGTGAGGATCTTGGGGGTGGCGAAGCGCTCCGGGAAGTCGGTCTGCAGCGACTTGTAGCAGAAGTTGTAGACGTCCAGGCCGGCCATGTCGGCGATCGCGAACGGGCCGAAGAACGGCAGCCGGAAGCCGAAGGTGGTGCGGACCAGGGTGTCCACGTCCTCCGCCGTCGCAATGCCCTGCTCCACCAGCTGCGCAGCCTCATGGAAGAGGGCGTACTGCAGCCGGTTCAGCACAAACCCGGTAACGTCCTTGACCACTGCCGTCTGCTTGTTGGCGGAGTGGACAAGGTCGCGGACAGCGGCAACGGTCTCGGTGGAGGTGCCCTCGTGCGGGATGATCTCGACGCCGGGGATGAACGGCGACGGGTTGGAGAAGTGTACGCCAAGGAAGCGCTCCGGGTTGGCGACCGGTTGGGAGAGCTCGGCGATGGAGATCGTGGAGGTGTTGGAGCCAATGATGGCGTCCGGCCGCGCGGCGGCACTGATGCGGGCCAGGGTCTCGTGCTTGATGGCGAGGACCTCGGGCACTGCCTCCTCGATGAAGTCGGCATCGGCCACGGCTTCCTCGATGTCCTTCGCGGCCCAGAGGTTCTGCTTCAGGATTTCGGTGGAGCCCTCGGGGAACAGGCCGTCGGCCACGAACTGGTCGGACTCGGTCAGCAGGCGCTCGTAGTTCTTCTGGGCCACCTCAGCGGAGACGTCAGCGAGGGCAACGCGGGCACCGCCAAGGGCAAGGACCTGCGCGATGCCGCCGCCCATGTAGCCGGATCCGACGACGGCGAATTTGGGTGAGCTGGTGGGTGTTTCGGTCATGGTCAGTCGGCCTTCGTGTAGTCGGGTTCGTACGAGCAGATGGCGTCCACCTTGGCGGCGGAGGAGGAGTTTTCGTCGAAGCGGTGCTCCAGCCATTCGCCGACGAGCTTCTTGGCGAGTTCCAGTCCGATGACGCGCTGGCCCATGGTGAGGACCTGGGCGTTGTTGCTGAGGACGGAGCGTTCCACGGAGTAGCTGTCGTGCGCGGTGACGGCGCGGACGCCGGGCACCTTGTTGGCGGCAATGGCCACGCCCAGGCCGGTGCCGCAGATCAGGAGGGCGCGGTCCGCTTGGCCGTCAGCTACCTTGCGGGCAGCTGCGACGGCCAAATGGGGGTAAGCCGTGGAGTCGTTGGCCGCGACGCCGATGTCCTCGACGGAGGCAACGCGGGGGTCCGCCTCCAGCAGGGCCTTCAGTGCTTCCTTGTATTCAACGCCGGCCTCATCGTTGCCGATGACAATGCGCCAGCCTTCTGTGGTGCTCATTCCGTTGCTCCGTTTCCGGCCGTCGAGGCCATGTGGGACGCGGCCGGCGTGGAGTCGGCCGCATCAGATGCGAGGTACGTGGCCACGCGCTCGGCAATCAGTCCGAAGGAGACCGCGCCGGGGTCCGGGTGGCCGAGGCTCTTTTCCGCCAGCGGGCGCGCACGGCCCTTGAGCGGGCGAAGGTCAGCGGTCCGGCGGGCTGCTTCGTTCGCCGCGGCAGCGGCGGCGGTGAGTGCGCCGCCCAGGGAGGTCCCGCCGTCGAACGCTTCTTTGAACGCGTCCCGGAACGGCAGGAGGGCGTCAACCATGGTCTTGTCCCCCGGCTCCGCCTTGCCGAGTTCGGTGATGGCGTCGCTGAAGGCGGTGACGGCGGCGGCCGCGTCTCCGGCTTCGTACGAATCGCGGTTTCCGAGCGCGAGTCCTGCAGCCATCACGGCCGTGCCCCACAGCGCGCCCGAGGTTCCGCCGGCGCGCTCGCTCCACGCCTCGCCCGCCGCGGTGAGAACGCGTTCAACAGAGGCTCCCGCCTGGGCGTTCTGCTCACCGGCCGCAACTGCCGCATCAACGCCTCGGCGCATGCCGATGCCGTGGTCGCCGTCGCCGGCAATCGCGTCCAGGTCGCCAAGTTCCGCTTCGTGTTCGACGACGACGTCCCGCACCTGGGCGAGGACGGCAGCTGCCATCCGGCCCAGGTTGGCGGACGCCGCGGTTGCCTTCTCGGTGTCCACGTCAGCTGCTTCGTCCGTGCCGGTGAGTTCGCGGCGGGCACGCGGGGCGGTGTTGCCCTTGCGGAAGGCAGGGGTGTCGGCCGGCGCGGCCCACAACTGCTCGAGTTCGTCGTCGAGCCACAGCAGGGTGAGCGAGAGCCCGGACATGTCCAGGCTGGTGACGAGTTCGCCGCACTCCGGCTCCACGACCGTCAGGTTGGCGGCGTTGAGGAGCTTTTCGACCTTTCCGAAGAGGAGGAACAGCTCGTCGTACTTGACCGTGCCCAGTCCGTTGACGATGGCAACCACCCGGTCGCCGGCGTCCTCCGGCTTGTCCTCGAGCAGCCGCGACACCAGCAGCTCGGCAAGTTCGGAGGCGGTGGGCATGGGGTGCTCAGAGATGCCCGGTTCGCCGTGGATGCCAAGGCCCAGCGACATCTGCCCGGCCGGGACGTGGAACAGCGGCTCGGATGCGCCCGGGAGGGTGCAGCCATCGAAGGCAACACCAAGGGACCGGGTACGATAATTGGTCTTGATCGCCAGGCGCTCCACCTCGTCCAGGCTCAGCCCTGCCTCGGCGGCGGCGCCTGCGATCTTGAAGACCGTCAGGTCGCCGGCGATGCCGCGGCGCTTCTCGATCTGGTCCAGCGGGGCGCTGGCGATGTCGTCCGTGACCAGCACGGTCCGCGTCTCGATGCCCTCGGCGTTCAGACGGAGCTGCGCCTGGCCGAAGTGCAGCACGTCGCCGGCGTAATTGCCGTAGCTCAGCAGCACCCCGCCGCCGGCGTTGGCTGCCTTTGCCACACGGTAGACCTGTCCGGCGGCCGGGGAGGCAAACATGTTGCCGCACGCGGACCCTGCGGCTAGGCCTGGCCCGACCAGGCCGGCGAAGGCCGGGTAGTGGCCGGAGCCGCCGCCCACCACGAGGGCCACCTGGCCGGCGGGGATCTCGGTGGAGCGGACCACGCCGCCGTCCACGCGGGCAACGTACCCGCGGTTGGCGGCTACGAAGCCGTCCAGTGCCTCGTCTGCGAAATCAGCGGGATTGTCGAAGATCTGGGTCATGGTTCCTCATTGAATCCGGGGTTGGTTGGTCAGTTCTGACTTCTAGTGGGGCGCCTCTAGCGCGCTACGGCCACAGGCTGCTGGCGGCCCTGCGCCACCTGGCTCTGTCCGAGTGCGTAGCCAGCCTTCTTCGGCAGCACGTGGCGCCGCAGGTAGTCCTGGTTGCTGGCCGTCACGGAGAGTCCGTCGCCGCCGTAGTGCTCGGTGCACAGGATCCCCTGGAAGCCGACGGAGAGGGCCACCTTGAACGCCTCGCGGTAGTTGATGAGGCCGCTTTCCATGCTGGAGGGCATGGCAACGTACATGTCGCGGGCTACATCCTCGTCACGGATGTAGTTCTTCATGTGCCAGTAGTTGGAGTACGGCAGGGTCTTGGCAACCATTTCCCGCCAGTCCTCGATGGGTCGGTGCAGGCGGATCAGGTTGCCGAGGTCCGGGTTGAGGCCGACGTTGGACAGGCCGATGTCCTGGACGAACTGCACGGAGGAGTCCGCGGTGCCGATGTAGGTGTCCTCGTACATCTCGAGCGAGAGCAGGACGCCCACCTCTGCGGCGTGCCGGCCCAGTTCCTGGAAACGGGCGACGGCGTTGTTCCAGGCTTCCTTGTCCCCTGCCGGATCCTTGTAGCCTTCGACCGTCCAGAACCAGAGCTGTTTCTGCTGCTCCGGGGTGATGGCCTGGTGCAGTCCGAAGGAGACAACCTCGCAGCCGAGTTCGGCGGCGGCGTCGATCGTCCGGTGGCTGTAGGCCAGATTGTCCTCCCACTTGCCCTCCTCGATCACGCTCCGGCGAATGGCGGAGATGACCGGGATGCCGATGCCCACGCTGTCGGCGGTCTGTTTGAACTCGGCGAGGCGCTCCTTGCTGAGGTCGCCGGGCCGGACCCAGCTGTCGGTGAGGTCGGCGTTGGCAAAGCCTGCTTCCTTGACCTCGTTGAGGACTTCGGCCCATGCGGAGGCGTCGGCATCGTTGATGTGGGTGCCCTGGGCGTCGACGCCCGGGAACTGCAGCAGTGCCGCAGTGATGGGCCAGTTGTCGGCGGTGTAAGCCATTGGTGTTCACTCCCTTGTGGAATCCTGTTTCCTATAGGATTTACTATCCGATAGAAGTTGTCAAGGTCACACCGCAAAGTCAGACCCAGACGTCCTCTCGTTAGCGGGACTATCGAAGATCCTATAGGGGTCAGGGTGGCGTGTGAAGAGCCTCACGTCCGGGCATCATGTCGCTGGACCTTCCACGCTCTCCCCGTCGAGGTAGCAGCAGAGGGCGTTCCCACGGCTGGGAACGCCCTCTGCTGCCACTTACTTTGGGACCGGTTACTCCTCCGGCGCGTCGGCCATGGCGCGCTCGCGGACCTTCTGGATGTGGGCCGCCATGGCGGCTTCAGCCTTGCCGGGATCGCCGCTGGATAGAGCATCCAGAACGGCCTGGTGCTCGGCGATAGCATTCTCGGCGTCGGTGATGCCCACTCCCCCGAAAAGCCGGAAGCGCTGTACCTGTCCGCCGAGTGCGGCATATGCGCCGACCAGGAACTGATTGTCCGTCTGCTGGGCAATGAGCTGATGGAAGCGCTCGTCGGCCTCGAGGTAGTCCTTGTACTCGACAAAGGACGGGCCGCGGGGCGCTGACTTCAGGTCGGTGACTGTCTGCTCGAGCTCGGCAAGGCGGTGCGGATTCAGGCGGGCGCAGGCAATCCGGGCGTTGACGGGCTCGATTGCGAGGCGGGCCTCCATGAGATCCGCAAAGTCCTCGCGGGTGAACACCGGCGCAACGCGGTACCCCTTGAGTGCCACCCTGCGGACCATGCCGGTGTGTTCCAGGCGGGCCAATGCTTCGCGGACGGGGGTCGGGGAAACGTCCAGCTCACGGGCCGTTCCGTCAATGCTCACGGCGGCCCCGGGTTCCAGCCTGCCGTCCATGAGCGAGGCCAGCAGTTCCTCGTATACGTGGTCGGCCAGGACCTGGCGGCTGACCGTCCGGCCTCCTTTGCCTCCGGTCTGCCCCTCGGGCCGGCTGCCGGCGCGGGTGCCGTTGGACGCTTTTTGCATGATCAGATCCTATAGGGGCACATCAGTGATGACTGGCACGCTCAGGCGGACGTTACGGCGCGCACTTGACCTTCCCGCCATTGGAGACGATCCCCAAGGTCCACTCCGCCATTGCTTTCTGACCGTCCAGGTAGGTAGCCGTCACGCGGACAGTCATCGGGCTAACACCGGCGTTGGCAACGATAATGAGCGAGGTCTCGGTCAAGGTGAACGTTTGCGCGTTGAGGTCGGAGGGGTACTCGATCGCGAGCGGGCTGTAGGAGCCGCCGGACCGGCGGGCAATAGTGAGCAGCGTGGGCGTCTGCGCGGACGTTACCGTCAGGGTTGCCGTCTTTTCGTTCGAACTGGGCGTACAGGCCAGAGTTATTGCGGGCGGGCCCCAGTCGGCAGCTGCGGAGACCGACATCGTCGCCGTGGCGGACTGCTGCCACAGTGCGGCGGCGGCAGTCCCGCCGATGCCCAGCAAAACTGTCAGCACGAAGGCGAAGAGTGCCAGCATTGCGCCGGGGACCTTGGCCTGGGCTGCGTCTGGGGTGTTCACGCTGCCGCTCCTGCTTCGCGGCGCCGGCTGCGCATGGTCCGGAAGATGAGCACGGCGCCGTAGCCGATGAGTCCCGCTGCGCCCACCGACACCCAGAGTCCGCGGTCGGAGTTCCCCAGCGCGTTGGCCACGTAGCCCACATACGGGACGGCGTAGAAGAGCTTGCCCTTCACCTGCAGCTCGCGGACGGGATTGGCATCGGTGATGTCGTTGTTGTCGCCCTTGGTGATGAGGGTCTTCTCCCCCGATTGCGTGGTCCCAAAGCCGATGATGCGGTGCGACTCCACCGCAGGTTTTCCCGATTCCAGCTGAAACGTGATGACGTCCCCGGCCTTGAGTTCGCTGAACGCCGTGGGCTTGACCACAAGGTAGGTCCCCGGTGAGTATTTGGGCGCCATCGAGTTTGTCAGCACGGTGTAGGTCTGCGAGCCCGTGGCCTTGGGGACCAGGATGAGCACCAGGGCAGCGAACACTGCGACCACCAGCAGCACGAAGTTGATGGTTCTGCCGGCCGCCGCGAGCCACCGAACAGCCTGGCGGCCGGAAGCCTCACCCCGAGCTGGTGCAGCAACGGCCGCGCCCGCCGTCGGAAGAATACTAGGCGCAGCCACTGGGCACCCCGCAGAGTTGCGTCGCGGTGAGGGGAGTCGTGATGGTCACGGATTGTCCTTTCACGGTGGCTGGAGCGTTGGAGGCAAGCTTGGTTTCAAAACACAGTGTGGTGCCAGTCCCCTTCGGAACGGCGACCGGAGCCAGGCCTGCCGCAGGCGGCGCTGCTTGCCGCAAACTTGGCACTGACGGTGAGGTACTGCGCCAGATCACCGGCCCCAACATTGCTCTTGGCCGCCGTGCCCGTGGTGACGAGTGCCGCTGCCCGCAGATTGCGCGGGATGCCCATGGCTCCTCCTGACCCTCAATCGATTACGGCCGACGTTTGAACTTCCGGCCGCCCTGAGCGACGGCCGGAAGTGGCTTAGAGCAGGCCCGTTACGCGGGGGCAATCTGGTCCAGGGTGAAGGAGACGTCGTTGAAGTTGTACGTCTTGGTCACGTCCGAACGGCCCGAAGTGGAGGACTTGAACTCGAACGTGATGGTGGCTGTAACCGTTGCGGAGGCCGTCAGCGGGTTGCTGACAGCCGCGCCACCCACGGTAAGTGCGGGCGCGGTGACAATCACATTGGCCGCAGTGAATCCGTTGGCCGGGGTAGCTCCAGCGGCTGCAACTGTCGCGGCCATCTTGTCACCGGTCAGTGTCACCGCCAGGTCCTGGGTGTAGGTCAGTTTGTCACCGGGGACAACCTTGTAGTTGGCGATGTTGGTGATAGGGACGTCGTTGCGGTCCTTCCACACGCCGGTGGCGGCCGTAACGTTGAGGTCGCCGGCGACGACCGTGCCGGGAGTGCCGGTAGCGGAGGCGTTCCAGGAGGCCAGGGTGCCGCCGCCGCCCAGCAGCAGAGCGGCGCCCACTGCGATGGCGACGGTTCCCTTAATCAGTGCGCTGTTCTTCATGATGAGGCCCTCCGGGGTGAATGCTGAGTGGTTTTCCTGCTGCACAAAACAATGCAGGGGCTAACTCAGGACTCCATGCGGCATAGGGTCAAGATTCACTCAAGAAAGTTGCCGCTTAAACCAAAAGGAACCACCCGGCGAAGGGGCGGTTCCTTTTGCTACTTACGGGGCTCGAAATAGAGGAGCGCGAGGCCTAGGCCGGCTGGTACTCCGGGTAGTCCGTGTAACCCTTCGCGCCCTCGCCGTAGAACGTGGACTGGTCCGGTTCGTTCAGCGGCAGGCCTTCACGCCAGCGGCGGGCGAGGTCCGGGTTGGCGATGGCGGGCCGGCCCACGACCACGGCATCGGCGTGTCCGTCGGCAACGAGCGAGAGAGCCTCCTCGCGGGTGGTGACGACGCCGAAGCCGGTGTTGACCAGGAAGGGGCCGTTGAAGCGTGACCGCAGGTCCTGGACGAGGTCGCCGGTAGGGTCGGCGTGCAGGATGCTCAGGTAGGCCAGGTTCAACGGGGCGATGGAGTTGACCAGCACCTCATAGGTTGCCCGGACGTCGGCGGCATTCGTTTCCTCGATGCCCTGGACGTTGTGCTCGGGCGAGATCCGGATGCCGACACGGTTGGCACCCAGCGCCTCGACGACGGCGTTCACCGTCTCAATGACGAAGCGGGCGCGGTTCCCGGGCGAGCCGCCGTAGCTGTCGGTACGGACGTTGGTGTTCGGCGCCAGGAACTCGTGGAGAAGGTAACCGTTGGCGGAGTGCAGCTCAACGCCGTCGAACCCTGCCTCAATGGCATTGCGCGATGCGGTGACGATTTCCTCGCGCACGATGGGCAGCTCATCGATGGAGAGTTCGTGCGGGACGGGGTGCTGCTGCTTGCCGTTGTAGGTGCGCGTTTCACCTTCGACCGCGATGGCGCTGGGGGCAACCACGCGGTGGCCGCCGTTGATGTCCTCGTGCGAGACGCGGCCGCCGTGCATGATCTGGGCGAAGATCCGGCCACCCTCGGCGTGGACGGCGTCGGTGACCTCCTTCCAGCCCGCGATCTGTTCCGGCGTCACCAGTCCCGGCTGTCCCGGGTACGAGCGGCCGGCGGGGCTGGGGTAGGTTCCCTCGCTGACGATGAGGCCGAGGGACGCGCGCTGGCGGTAGTGCTCCACCACGAGCGGGCCGGGTACACCCTCCTTGCCAGTGCGTACACGGGTCAGCGGCGCCATGACGAGGCGGTTGGAGAGTTCGTACTCGCCGAGAGTTAGCGGGGAAAACAGCATGCGGAGTTCCTTTCAGAATGCATCAGGTTCACCAGCGGTAACTGCCACGCGTCTGCAACTATTCCGGGTGTGGCGCACTTCACCTCGCACGGCACCGCAGGCATGGCCGACGGCGGCACCCGGGTTGGGTGCCGCCGTCGTACTTCATTTGTTGCCGGCCCGCTGGCCGCCGCTAGGAGTGGACGATGATCTTGACCGCGGTGTCGTTGTGGTTGATCAGCGTGTCGAACCCCTTGTCGATGAGGTCCTCGAGAGCGATGCGTCCGGTGATGAAGGGTTTCAGGTCCACCTTTCCGTCCTGGACCAGCCGGATGACCGCGGCATGGTCCCCCTTGTAGGCGATGGTGCCGCGAAGATCGATTTCCTTGAGCACCACCTTCTGCATGTCCACCGTGGCCGGGCGGCCCCAGATGGAAACGTTCACCACCACGCCCGCCGGTTTCACAACGTCCAGCATGGTGTCCAGCACCGCATTGACGCCGGCGCACTCGAAAGCGGCATCGGCTCCGGCACCACGGGTCAGTTCCAGCACCCGCGCCTTCACATCCTGCTCGCTGGGATCGATGACATGGTCGGCGACGCCGGATGAGGCCGCCTTCTCCTTGCGGGCGGCGGACAGCTCGGTGACGATCGTCGTGATTCCCAGCCCCTTCAGCACGGCTGCGGTGAGCAGGCCGATGGGCCCGGCGCCGCCGACGACGGCCATGTCCCCGGCGGCCAGGCCGCTCCGGCCGACTGCGTGGTAAGCCACGGCCAAAGGCTCGATCAGGGCAGCCTCGTCCAGCGGGATAGAGCCGACGGGGTGAACCCACCGGGAATCGACCACAATCTTTTCGCTGAGTCCTCCTCCGCCTCCCGCCAGGCCGATGAAGCCCATGCGGGTGCACAGATTGTAGTTGCCGGCCCGGCAGGGCTCGCAGTCGTCGCAGACGGAGTACGGCTCGACCACCACGTTGTCCCCTACCGACAGCCCGGTGACCCCTTTTGGAGGTCACGTCGGCTGTGAAACCGTGCAGCTTTCATGGACTGCCCCTTTCAGCGGGTGTGGTGGGATGGCTGCAGCTCGTACACCGGAGTGGGAAGGCCTTCCATCCGGGCCTTGAGCTGCAGCGCCAGATAGGTGGAGTAATGCCTGCTCTGGTGAAGATTGCCGCCGTGGATCCAGAGGTTCTCCACGTTGGTGGGCTTCCACATGTTGCGCAGTTCCCCCTCCCACGGGCCCGGGTCCTTGGGCGTGTCCGAGCCGAATCCCCAGCATTTCCCCACCGCGTCCGCCACCTCGGGTGAAACCAGATCGGCGAGCCAGCCGTTCATCGAGCCGTAGCCGGTGGCGTAGATGATGATGTCGGCCTCCAGCTCGGCGCCGTTGTCGAGGACCACCGCGTTGCCCGTGATCTTGCCGATCTGGCCGTTGGCGAGTTTCACCCTGCCGTCGATGATCAGCTGCGAGGCGCCGACATCGATGTAGTAGCCGGAGCCGCGCCGCAGGTACTTCAGGAAGAGCCCCGAACCGTCGACGCCGAAGTCCAGGTCGAAGCCGGCGGACTCCAGCTGGGAATAGAAGTCAGCGTCGCGCCGCGCCATTTCCTGGTAGACCGGAATCTGTGCATCCGGGAGGATCCGGTACGGCAGCGAGGCGAACAGCAGGTCCGCTTTCTCGGTGGTGACGCCGTTGGCCAGGGCCCGTTCCGAGTAAAGGTCACCGAGCGCGAGGTCCATCAGCGATTCGCTGCGCGCGATGTGGGTGGAGGAGCGCTGGACCATGGTGACGTCGGCGCCGTGCTCCCAGAGGTCGGCGCAGATGTCGTGGGCTGAGTTGTTGGACCCGATCACCACAGCTTTCTTGCCCGTCCAGTCCCCGCCGCCCGGGTGCTTGGACGAGTGGTACTGCTCCCCCAGGAACGTCTCGGCGCCGTCGAACTTGGGGACATTGGGGTAGCCGGAGACACCGAGCGCGAAGACGAGCTGCTTCGGGCGCAGGGTGACCGGTTTGCCGTCGCGGACCACGCTGACTTCCCACTCCCGGGCGCCCTCGTCCCAGCGTGCGTTGGTGCATTCGGTGCTGGACCAGTAGTTGAGCTCCATGATCCGCGTGTAGTGCTCCAGCCAGTCGCCAATCTTGTCCTTGGCGGCGAAGACGGGCCAGTCGTCAGGGAACTTCATGTACGGCAGGTGGTCGTACCAGACGGGGTCGTGCAGGTGTAGGGACTTGTAGCGGTTCCGCCAGGAGTCACCGGGCCGCGCGTTTTTCTCGATGATGATGGTGGGAACGCCGAGCCGGCGGAGCCGTGCACCGAGTCCGATGCCGCCCTGGCCACCGCCGATAATCACGGTGTAGGGCTGTTCCTCGTAGCCAAGCTTGGCGGCCTGCTCCTCTTTGAGTTCGAGCCATGATTTGCGGCCCTTCTCGATGCGGTGGGCTACTCCCTGCTCGCGGTTGGGACCCTTCTTCTCCTCGAATCCCTTGAGCTCCTGCATGGTGGTGAGCAGGGTCCAGCATTTCCCGTTGCGAAGGCGCAGGTGGGCATAGCCCCGTGCCTGCGCGGTCTCGAATGTCACCCAGGCCTCTGTGCTGGACGCATCGCCGGTGGCGTCCTCGGCGAGCGCCCAGTTGTGCGGGCCGACGTCGTTGAGGGTCGCGTCGAGCATGCGGCCAATGCTGTCCTTGCCTTCCATGGTCTTGAGGTTCCACGTGAAGGACACGAAGTCGCGCCAGTACGATTCGTCGTCGAACAACTCAAGGGCAGCGGCGGTGTCCTTCGTGCGCAGCGCCTCATCGAACTGCTCCAGCCATCCGGCGACGATGCCGTTTGGTGTCTCGGGCATGATTTCCTCTTTCATTTGATGACCTGGCCGTGCGGCCTGCTGCCACGTAGCGGATGCCGGGGCCTCCGCCCCTGGCCGCCCCGTGACCCGCATCACAAGTAAAAGCCGCCGGGGGTTACAATCGGGTTGCATGTTTTTCGCTCTTGGTGGGCGGCACGGCACGATTCAATGGCGAGTTGGGAGGACGCGTATGACGATGTCTGACGCTGCCGCCCAGGCACGCGGTCTCCGCTTTACGTCGCCCCTCGAGTACGCCCGGGCCCTGCGACAGGCCCATGAAGCCACGATTTCCGGACGTCCTGATCCGCACATCGCCCCGTCACTCGTGTCGTCATGGCAGCGGTCCCTGGCACTGGGGATCGATCCCGACCGGCATCGGCCGGTTCACCGTCACGGCGTCAGTGAAGCCCGGCTGCTCGGCGCCGACCACCGCCTGGCAGTGGTCATGCCGGCACTGTCCCAACTGCTTGCCGACGAGACCACCGACGGGCGGCATCTGCTTATCGTCACGGACCACCTCGGCGAGGTTCTTTGGCGGATCGGCAGCATTCAGGCTCTGCGCCAGGCGGATTCGCTGGAGTTCGTGGAGGGCGCGGACTGGTCCGAGTCCGGGGTGGGTACCAACGCCATCAGCGAGGCCTTGTTCACCGGCACACCGGCCCAACTGTTCTCCGCGGAGCACCTCGTTCGCACCCACCATGACTGGGCCTGCACGGCCGCACCTATCCGGGATCCGTTCACGGGCGACGTCCTGGGCGTCCTTGATGTCTCGGGACCTATCCAGTCCATGACGCCGGACAGTCTGCGGATGGTGCGGTGCGGTGTCCGGCTGGCCGAGGAACTGCTGAAATCGGCAGGAGCACCAGCTCTCGGCTCCGGGCCGGAGGGGACACGCTCAATTCCGGCTGCAAAGGTCAGAAGCACCGGCCACAGGTTGACCCTGCGGATCCTGGGTGACAAGCCCACTGCAGAGATCGACGGCGGGCCGCGGCTTGCGCTGACATTGCGCCGCGCCGAGATCCTGGCGATGCTTTCTTCCCGGTCAAGTGGGTGGAGCGCCGAGGAGCTGGCGTACGAACTGTACGGCGAGGACGGTGCGGCTGCATCCGTCCGGACTGAGATGCACCGGATTCGCGGCCTGCTTGGGAACGTTGTGGAGCCCAACCCGTATCGGTTCTCCGCCGGGGTGAAGGTTGAGACCGACGCGTCGACGGTGGCTGCCCACCTGCGGGCGGGGCGCGTGAGCGACGCACTTGCCGCGTATCCTGCCAAGCTTCTGACCCGTTCGGCCAACTTCGCCATCGAACTTATGCGCGATGAACTCAACGAGGCAGTGGGCGCCTCTGTCCGCGCCAGCGGTGTGGCCGACCTGATCCTGCAATGGTGCTCGACCGAGATGGGAGCCGCCGATTCAGCCGCGGCTGCCGTGGTTGAGCGAGTGGCCGGGACGGATGATCCCCGCTTCCAGTTGGTGCGGGCCAAGATGGCACGGATGGATCGGGAGTTGCGGGCGTAGGCTTCGCGGCACTGTTCTAGCGGTTCCCCGGCGCAGCGCCTGGACAGCCGTCACCGCGCGGGTTTGTGTTGCAATCGTCCGCGTAATTGCGCGTGACGGAACGCCACACGCTCACCGTCTGGGGTGGGGAGCTGAACTGCCCCTGGTTGGGTATGGGAAGATCCGGGCCGCCATTCACGGAATAGGTTCCCTGGAAGTACGTAGTGAGTACGACGTTGAAGTCGCCGGTCGCCGCGTAGGCGTGGCTGGTTCGTGTCTTCTCACCCCAGCGGTCTTGCGGGAGCGGGCCGCCCATGGTGGTCGTGGGGCCGAGCGATGTCCCGTCGCCGTACTCCCAGCGATACTCGACAGGTTTCGCGATGATGTGGACCTTCTGCCCAAGCATTGTCACGTCAAAAGACTGTACCGATGACTCCGCATAGAAGTTGGTCTCGGCACCCCTCAGCGTATGGGGACGAGGCTGAATTCCTAGAGTGCCTGCAATGACCGGCAACTGCTCGAAACGGCGCTGGATCTGGGCGGCGATCCTACCGAGGACGTCACTGGGATCCTCCGAATAGATACAACGATCGGGGCTGATCGGACTCCACGCTCCAGGCGGCCCGTTCAAGAAGCGCTCGAACCATCGCACAGGGCGTCCGTCTTTGCCAGCAGCACAGTTTGCCCGTGCAATACATGCGGGGTCAACGTCGTTCTGGTTGTTTCGGATGCACAGCATTTCGTACTTGTAGGCCTTTTGAATTTGAGGAGCTTCAAAAGGCAGGTCAACCCAATTTCCAGACTCATCCTCATGCCACACGCCAACGCCCGATCCTGCCCAATCTACGATCGGTCCGACAGCTGCGGCAGCGCCAGCGCCAACTAAAGACGTCAGTGCTAGTACCACGAACGCCACGAAATGGCCCAGGACTCGCCTCCCCCCGGCGGCCACGGCTATCTAGCCGCCGACACGATCAACGTTGGTAACAAACCAACCGTCGTTTTGATACTTCGCAAGAAAAATGTCTGCCAGCAAATTAGTCTTCTGAAAAGCTTGCTTGATGATCCCATTGGCCTGCCGATAATTTACGGCGAGTCGATGATATTGCACAAACACTTGCTGATTACCGTTGGCATCCGGACGAAACTTGGTACTGGCATCGAATATCTCAAAGCGCCCGCCTTCTATCCACCTGCCTTCGGAGTTCCAAGACTGAATTGTTGGCCGGACCCTGCCGCATGACGCGCATGCTGCCGCCGTAACCTCATCAATTGGCTTGAGATTTCCGGTTTCGTACGCATAACCCATGAGCTCATACCAGTACTTAGTAAACGCCTCCAGCCCCTCCTTGGTGTTCTTGTCGGCAAGCGCTGGCTTCACCGGCACGGGGACGTTCTGCGCCCTCCCCTTGGCGTCGGCGGGCTTATACACCGGGGTCGGCTTGGGCGTAAGGGTGGCGCTCGGCCGGGGAGATGCCGAACCGGAAGCGGATTGAGCCGGCGACGCTACGTTCGTGCCAGTCGGACCAGCCTGGGGATTCCCACCACCGCTGCAGCCGCTAAGCAAAATGACGGACACAGCGACGGCAGAAATGACAGGCAGACGGAGGCGTTCAGAAATGCAGGTACGAGAAGTCATGCGCTAATCCCCCCGGATAGGTTTCAAGACATCTGTGTCCGAACAGTGGTTAAAGGGTAACCGAGATCACACTTTCCGGCTCAAAGTTATCCACAGCCTCTTGTGCCCGGGCAAACATGAAAAAGCGCCCCAGGGCACAACGCAAAGCGGGTCCGGTGAGAACCTCACCGGACCCGCTGCAATCCCATTCACGCAGCCAGAATCACGAAGCTGCCAGTGCCGTCAACATCACGGCGCAACTCAAGAACCAGAATGCCCTACCCCTTGGCTTGCGCCGGGAGAACCAGATCGCCTGCCTTATCCGTCGACAAGGCGAGCGACGAAACATACCGGGGTTCGCCGTCGGGCCCGTCCTGGGCGGAGCGCATCATGTCCGGGCGTTCGAACTCAATCCCGGTCACGTGGCAGAGCAGCCTTGCATCGCTGGGGTTACCGTCGGCGTCGAACATCGGCAGGTCGATGCCGTCATCGGTGCGCCGCAGGTAGTACCTGCCTTTGGTCAGGACCGCCAGAACCGGTGGCAGCACAAGTGCCAGCCCCACGGCGAAAACCGGCGAATACGGCTGGATGCCCGAACCAAAAGCACCGAAGAACACCGCGATGGAAATCCCGGCAGAAACCAGCATGGACACAAACCCCACCGGGTTCACGGCGTGCAGCATGCCGCGCCGGAACTCGGGGGTTTTGGGCGAAATCTTCAGCAGGTACTTGTTGATGGCGATGTCCGAAGCCACGGTGACAACCCAGGCCATGGCGCAGTTGGCATAGAAGCCCAGAATCGTGTTGAGGAAGTCGAACATGTTGGCCTCCATGAGGACCAGGGCAATCAGCAGATTCACCGCCACGAACACCATCCGCCCGGGGTAGGTCTTCGTCACCCGCGTAAAGCTGTTGGTCCATGCCAGCGAGCCCGAATAGGCGTTGGTGACATTGATCTTGATCTGCGAGATCACCACCAGCACCACGGCCAGGCTCATTGCCAGCCATGCCGGCATCA
Source organism: Arthrobacter sp. NPDC057013 (assembly GCF_042674585.1). NCBI lineage: Bacteria > Bacillati > Actinomycetota > Actinomycetes > Micrococcales > Micrococcaceae > Arthrobacter > Arthrobacter sp. NPDC057013. Next base: position 115,397 of record NZ_JBHUSE010000003.1, on the reverse strand, counting down.
TCTCCTCGTAGACGCCGAGGAACTGGTGCACCGGCTCGTTCGCCGTCGCCGAGGCCGCCGGATCCAGCTTGGCGATCAGGTAGACGGCAATGAACATCCCCACAATCTGCTTGACGGCACCGAACAGAACCCAGCCCGGCCCGGCAAGGATCACGGCCCGCCACCAAGCGCCCTTGTTGTCGGCGGTCTTGGGTGGCATGAACCGCAGGTAGTCGATCTGCTCCGCGATCTGCGCCATCAGGGACAGGCAGACGCCGGCAGCCAGCATGACGGATGCCAGGTTGGTTCCAGCAGCCCCTGAATGCCCGGTGTAGGCGAAGAAGTCATCGATGCTGCCGGGGTGGGACACCAGCAGGTAGCCGACCGGAACCACCATGAGAAGCAGCCACAGCGGCGTGGTCCAGACCTGGAGTTTGGCCAGCGTGTTCATCCCGTAAATGACGAGCGGAATGATGATGATTGTGGACGCCGCATAACCCAGCCACTGCGGAATCCCCAGGCCCAGTTCGAGGCCCTGCGCCATGATTGACCCTTCCAGCGCGAAGAAGATAAACGTGAAGGTCGCAAAAATCACGTTCGTCACCACGGAACCGTAATAACCAAACCCGGAACCGCGGGTAATGAGGTCCAAGTCAATGTTGTACCGGGCCGCATAATAGGCAAGCGGAAAACCCGTGGCGAAGATAATGACGGCGGCGACGACAATACCGAGGATCGCGTTCACCGTTCCATACGCAATCCCGATATTCGCGCCGATCGAAAAATCAGCCAGATAGGCAATGCCTCCGAGTGCACTCGTCGCCACCACGCCCGCGCTCCACTTGCGGTAGGAACGGGGCGCGAATCTGAGCGTGTAATCCTCCAGGCTCTCCTTCGTGGCGCTCAAGGCGTCCGCGTTGCCGGTTGCCGCTTGGGCCGTCGCCGCTTTGGCCGTCGCCGCTTTGGCCGTCGCCCGGGGCCGCTTGGTCTCGAGCCCGACGGCGGTGCCACCGCCAGGGCTATCCAAGAGTTCGCTGTCCTGCAGGTCATTTGTCATGAGGCATCCGCTTTCGTCGCCGCTTTGTCTTCTAAGCCGACGCTAGTCACGCCGTGCGACAGTCCGGTTCCGGCGCTATTACAGCCGTGTAAAGTGTCCTTCGCGCCCGTCAAAATGCCCCACCACCCCGTGGCGCGAGACCGCACGTACTGGGAAAATCTGTCCATACCCCTATCGTTTTTCTACATGCCGTAGAAGAATGGAGACATGATGTTCAACCACGCCGACGGCGATCCCATTCTGGTCCTCGATGAGGAGCAGTGCTGGCAGCTTCTGGAGGGCACAACGCATGGCCGCCTCGTGGTCACCGTTGCGGGTGAGCCGGATATCTTCCCGGTGAACTATGTGACCAGCCGGAGGAAGCTGTACTTCCGCACAGCGCCGGGCAACAAGCTAGCCCAGGTGACCATCAACGACAGGGTCCTGTTCGAAACGGACGGCATCATGTCGGACCAGGCTTGGTCGGTGGTGCTCCGCGGCACCGCCCGCGTCCTGAGCAAGTCGGCCGAGATCGCCGAAGCCGAAGAGCTCGGGCTCGCGTCCTGGGTCCCCACGTTGAAAGACTTCTACGTGCAGATCGATCCCGGCTCCGTGAGCGGCCGGCACTTCCAGTTTGGCGAACAGCCGGAGCGCGATTTCTAGCTGCGACGCCGGCCTAGACTGGAAATATGGCGGACCGGCTGACCCCTGAGCAGCGCAGCTGGAACATGTCCCGCATCCGGGGCAAGAACACCAAGCCCGAACTGCTGGTGCGCCGCCTCCTGCATGCCAAGGGCTACCGCTACCGCCTGCATGGCGCGTCGCGCGGCATCAAGCTGCCTGGCAACCCGGATCTCGTCTTCGCCGGCCGGCGCAAGGTCATCTTCGTCAACGGCTGTTTCTGGCACTTCCACGACTGCAGGGTGGGCCAGCACTCCCCCAAGGCCAACGCCGAATTCTGGGAAACAAAACGCACCCGAACGCGGGACCGCGACGCCAGCCAGCGCCGTCAGCTCGAAAACGACGGCTGGGAAGTACTGACCGTCTGGGAGTGCCAGCTCAGGGACCTGTCCGCCGTGGAGGAACAGCTTGAGCTGTTCCTCGCGGGCTGAACGAAGAAACGGAGCAGGTTCAGTTCTCGGCCGGAGCCAGCCGGTAGCCCACGCCGCGGACGGTCTGCAGCCAGCGCGGATTCTGCGCGGAATCGCCGAGCTTCTTGCGCAAGTTGCCCATGTGCACCTCAACGGACCGCTCGTCCGCCTCGCTGATGTAACTTCCGACGTCGTAGGGTTCGTCCCGCAGCCGGCGCACCAGATCCGCTTTGGTCCGGACCATGCGGCCCGCCTCAAGCAGGGCATGGAGCAGGTCGAACTCGGTGCGGGTCAGGCTCAGCTCCTGGCCGTCCACGGCCACGGTCCGGGAATCGTAGCTCAGGTCCAGCCCATTGTGGGTGAACTTCCGCCCGTCGTTCGCGGCAGCGGCAGGTGAGCCGGCCTCTTCGGCGAGTTCCGGCGTCGAACGCGGACGCCGCATCATGGCCGCAACGCGGGCTCGCAGCTCACGCGGACGGAACGGTTTGGTGAGGTAGTCGTCGGCGCCCGACTCTAGGCCGATCAGCGTGTCCAGTTCTTCTGCACGAGCGGTGAGCATGACTATGTAGGCGTCGGAGAACTGGCGAATTTGCCGTGCCACTTCGAAGCCGTCGATGTCCGGCAGTCCGAGGTCCAGCGTGATGACCGCCGGATCCAGTTCTTTGGCGGCAAGAACGCCCTCGGCTCCGCTGCTCGCGGCCCGCACCTCAAAGCCGGCCTGCGTCAGAACAACGCGTACCAATTCGCGAATATCGTGATCATCCTCGATGACCAATCCCACGCGTGTATCACCCATCGCAGCCCCCTCAGCCCGCTACATCCCGTCTGCAGTATAGCTCGCGCCGGATATCCTGCTCCTATGCGTTTCTCACGCCCCGCCCAGATGGACCCGCGCCCATGAGCAGTATCGCCTGGAAAGACTCCTCGGGCAGGATCCTGCTCTTCCGGCGGCCCTTCCATGAGTATTCCTTGCGGGGCAGGGTGATGCTGAGCCAAATGCCGCTTTCCGTGACGGCGGGAATCACAGCAATCCTCATTCTGGCGTTTTTCCCTGAGACGCTGCTCAACCCCCTTTTCATCAGCTTTCTGCTTTCACAGGCAGTAATACTGATCCTTTGCTATGCCGTGCCCTGGCACCGGCTGCCCTATCCCACTTTCCTGGTATTACCCCTCCTGGATTTGCTGTCCATCTCCCTGGGCAGGGAGGGTGGCCAGGACAGCCTGACGGGGCTCAGCCTCATGGCCGTGTTTCCGGTCATCTGGCTGTGCGCCTCCGGGCTCTTCCCCAAGGCCGCGGTGGCGCTGTCCTTCTTGGGCCCCCTGGGCATTATCTGGGTGCCGCTCTTCATCCGCGGCACCGTCTCCGGGCAGGACCTGGCGCGCTCCTTCCTGCTGCCGGTGATGATGCTGGGCATCGGTGTCACCGTGTCCGTCATGACTCTCAGCATGGTCCGGCAGCAGCGGGACCTCGAGGAGCAGCAGCGGGATCTGGAAGAAAAGGACTCACAGCTCCGCGGCGTGCTGACCGGAAGCAAGCGCCAGGAACGGCTGCTGAACACGGTCCTGGACACGGTGCACCTGGGCGTCCTGGCCGTCGATGCTCAGGGCCATGACATCCTGATGAACCGCAAGCAGCGCAAGCATCACCAGCTGGCAACGCCGCCAACCATCGACGATCCCAACGAATCGCAGCTCCTGGTGTTCGCTGCCGACCGAACCACCTTGGTCCCCGTCGACGACCGGCCCGTCCGGCGCGCCATACTCGGCGAGGAATTCACCGACTATCTGGTGTGGCTCGGCGCGGGCGCGGAACAACGCGCGATATCCACCAGTGCCAGGCCCATGAAGGACCAGGACGGGAATTTTGCGGGCTCCGTCATTGTGTTCAGCGACGTCACCGAGCTGGTGAACGCTTTGGCCGCCAAGGACGATTTCGTCTCGAACGTCTCACACGAGTTCCGTACGCCGCTCACCTCCATTCTTGGTTACGTCGAGCTTTTGTTGGACGACGACGACGACCTCACCGACTCCCAGCGTGGCCCCTTGGAGATCATCCGGCGGAACTCCGAACGGCTGCTCACTCTGGTCTCGGACCTGCTGTCCAGCCGCAATGGCCAGCTGCTCGTGACCCCGGAGGCTGTGAACGTGGCCGAGCTCGTGCGCACCAGTGTCACCGCCGCGTTGCCGCGCGCCGCAGAGTCCGGCATCCAACTGCGCGCCGAAGCCCCGGAACGGCTGGAGGCGCACATCGATGCCGCCCGCATCTCCCAGGTTCTGGACAACCTCGTGTCGAACGCCATCAAATACTCACCCGACGGCGGCGATGTGGTGGTGGCGCTGCGCTCGGAGGACGGCCACATGGTGTGCAGCGTGAGCGATACGGGCATGGGAATGAGCCAGCAGGACCAGGAGGAGGTCTTCGCCAAGTTCTTCCGGTCGGCAGCCGTGCGCAACTCAGCCATTCCCGGCGTCGGACTGGGGCTGTCCATCAGCAAGGCCATTGTGGAAGCCCACGGGGGCCGTGTCTCGCTCCGCAGCGAAGTGGGAAAGGGCACCACGTTCACGTTTGCGGTGCCGGTTCAGAACTGAGCTGCCGGCTACGCCCGGTGGTCCTCAATCAGCCACCCGGCCAGTCGGCGGGCCCGCCGGGCCGCGTCCAGGTCGCCCTCGGCTGCGGAGATGATGGAGCCCTTCATCAGGATGTGCCAGGAGCGGGAGAAGTCGTCCGTCCGCTGCAGCCCGGCCTCGTCCGCGAGCTGCTTCACGTGGCCGCGGATCCTGGCGAGGTAATCGATGCTGGCCCGCCCCAGCGGATGCGAAGCGCCCATCTCCAGCAACACGTTGATAAAGGAGCAGGCCTCAAAGTCGGTGCGGCGGAACCAGTCGGAGAAGACATCGAAGATGGCCAGCAGCTGCTGCTCGGGGGTGTCCGCCCGGCGCCGCGCCTCCCCCATGATGGCGCTGACCGTCCACACCTGGTCGCGCTTCTCCAGGAAGGCCAGCACCAGCTCGTCCTTGGAGGCGAAGTGGCGGTAGAACGTGGCCTTTGCGACGCCGGAGCTGCTGATAATTTCGTTGATGCCCACGTCACGGACGCCACGGCGGGCAAAGAGGTCGTAGGCCGCACTGACGATCCGTTCGCGCATTCTGGAAGCACCGGACGCTGCAATCTCCTCGCCATACGTCCGGCCTCCCGATGCTAGCGGGACACTCGGCGTGGCGGCCGGCTGCGGTCCAGTCTGAAGCCCTCCGGAAAGCTCTCTCCCGGCGCTCCACGGCTCGGAGCTGGGTACCTCTGCCATTAGGAACAGTCTATCCCAAATGCAAGACAGACCTGTCTGTCTTGCAGCCAATGTTCAGCTCCAGGACCAGGACACGCAGTTAGCGGCCGAGGCTTGCCTGGCGCACAACTTCTCCCCAGGACTGCTCGGCGAGGTCAGCCACCGCTGCCAGGATTTCCGACGGCGGGCGGGAAAGATCCAGCGGAAACTCCACGATGTCGATGTCGGTGTTGAGGATCCGCCTCAGTTTCACCTCACCCGCCCCGGCGTACACCAGCCAGGCCGTGGGCACGCGCAACGCCGTGCAGTAGGCCAGCATCTGGAAATGGTCCGCCGACAGCGACGCACCCTGGTCCGTACCCGCGCGGTACTGGGCGTCATACACCACCACCGGCCGGCCGCCCAGCAGGTGCACGGCGTCCGGACGCACGGTCAGCCGGTCCGAATCCCGGACCGCCTCGTTCAGCAGCGCGTTGTACTGCAGCCGCATCTCGCCGGGAAAGGCCCCCATGGCCCGGCGCAAGGCTGCGCCAACAAAGTCCTCAAAGACCTTGCCCATGTCGACGACGAAGGACGCCGTCTGCTGCTTGCCCTCCCCCGCCTCCGCGGAGGCATTGCGCAGGATCACTTCGGAGAGCCGCAGTGCCGCGTGATAGCGGAGGTTCATCCGGCTTGCGTGCCACGGCGGAAGCGGAGCACCAGCGTGGAGGCGGGTGACGCCGTCGAGCTTTCCCTTCAGCTGCCGCAGGCGGCCCAGCACCTCCGGGCGGACGCCCGGAACGCGGGACATGCGGTCGAGGGCGGCGCGCAGAATGCGGTTTTCCGGGATGTCCTCCGTGAACTCGTCGTAGGAGACCTCCAGCGGCACCAGCATTCCCGGCCGGCGGGAGATCTGGTCGGAGATGCGGATGCGCCCCTTGACCGTGCGGAGCGAGTCGTCGACCGTCACGTAGCCCTGCAATACACCGCGCTGCAGGGCGCGTTCGGCGAGCTGCACCAGTGACGCCGCCAAGGCGCTCCACAGCTCGGCATCCTCGTCGGCTGCCACGGTGTCGTCGCGGAAGCCCTGGTCCCCGGCGTAGCTCAGCAGGAAAAGCAGCCGGCTCAGCCCGAGCCGGTCCTTGGGCCGCACGTCGAGCTGCACCAGCGGAGTGCGCACGGATCCCACCATGCCGACCGGTTCGATCCGGAAAAGCCCCATTCCCATGGGCGTCGCCTTGGCCAGGCCGCTGGAGTTCAGGAAGGCGGCGCTTTCGGCGTCGAGCTTCTCCACGGTGCCGCGGGACAGCTCGTCCAGGACGATGTGCCGCAGTGCCGGTGCCGGGCCGCGGCCACCGCGGGCGGCACCAGCAGCGCCGGTTCCGGTGCCGCCGCCGCCTGAAGCCGGGGTCGCAAAGGAAGCCGCCGGGGCTGCGGGGCTAGCGAGCCGCAAGGCGTCCCAGCAGCTGGTCCAGCCCAAAGCGTTCTTCCAGCTGGGCCCGGTTCAGCTGCCCGTGGTAGTGCTCCTCCAGCAGCGGCATGAGCTCGTACTTCCAGATCCGGCGCAGGCCGGCGGGCGTCTGGGCGGCCTTCTTCATGAAGTAGGACGGCCCGATCATGAGGTCGCGGTCCCACTCATCGATGGCTTGGTTGAGCGCGTCCAGCAGCAGCGCCGGCGTGGTGTCGAGCTGCCGGGCCTCCAGGAACCTCAGCAGCGAACCCTTCACCGGTTCGGTCTGCGGATGCAGTTCGATGAAGGCGAAGCGGCGGCGGATCGCGGCGTCCATCATCGCGATGGACCGGTCCGCGGTGTTCATGGTGCCGATGATGTACAGGTTGTCCGGGAGCGTGAACGGCTCGTTGGGGCTGTACTGCAGGTAGATCCGGTCATCGCGGTATTCCAGCAGGAAGTACAGCTCTCCGAACACCTTGGCCAGGTTGGCGCGGTTCATCTCGTCGATGATCAGGAAGTACGGCTTCGACTCGTTGCCCGGCTTCGCGGCTTCCTCAGCGAGCCGGCGCAGCGGCCCGGCCACGAGCTTGAAGGAAACCTGGCCCTCGTCGGTCTTGTCCGGCCGGTACCCCTCGAAAAAGTCCTCATAGGCGTAGGACGGGTGGAACTGGACGAGCTTCACCCGTTCGTCGGTGCTGTCCTGCGCCAGCTCGGCGGCCAGATGCTTGGCGAGGTAGGTCTTGCCGGTTCCCGGCGGGCCGTACAGCACCAGCTGCCGGTTCTCCTCCAGCAGGTCCGCGATCTCCTGCAACGGCTCCACCTCCATGTGGAGGGAGTCCGCGAACTCGCGCGTCACCGGGCGGAAGCCGCCCAGGACTGGGAGGGCGACGGTGGCCGGCGACGCCTCGGCGTCGGGCTCGGTTTCCGCCTCGGCGGGCAGCAGCGCCTGCAGCGCCTGCACCACGCGGGTGACGTCGACGACGATGCCCGGGGTGGCCAGCTGGCGCTGGATGTGCCGCGGCAGGTCGGTCACGGCGTGGGCTTCGTCGAACCAGCGCACCTTGCGGCGCATCCGCCGGTTGTCCCCGTTGTGGTCCGGCTCCCCCAGCACGACGCCGATCCGGACGGCTCCGGCGTTCTGGTACAGGGCGAAGTCGCCCGGCTTCATCACGGTCAGGAAGGCGAAGACGGCAGTCTTGGTGTCCTCCCGCTCCACGTAGCCGAGGTGCTTGTAGTCCTCGTCCACGGCGTGCTGGACCAGCCCGGCGGTAACGCCGGCGTCGAGCAGGCGGAGGTGTTCGACGTCGAGCGTCACCTTCTCCTCTGCCTGCCAGGCAGCGAGGAGTTCGGTGTTGTCATGGTGGGTGCGCAGCAGCCAGGCGCGGCGGCCCGGGTCCCCGACTTTCCGCCACTGGCTCACCAGCTGCCGGGCGTACCAGTCGATGCGCTGGCCTGCCTGCTCATCCAAGTGCAGGCGGATGCGGCGGATGTCAGCGGTGATTTCCTCCTCGCTGTCCCCTTTGGCGCCGCCGACGAGGGAGGCGAAGGCGTCCCTGATCTCCTGGCGTTCGATGTCCGCCACGACCGGCTCGAAGTAGCTGGGCCAGGCCAGGTATTCGATGCTGCGGCGGATGGCGGGCTGATCATCGGGAGTTCCGGCCGCCAGCATGTGGAAGGCCAGCGGATCCTTCAGGGCCTTGCCGATTGCGGCTGTGGACTGCCGGTCGACATGATGGACGAACCGGCAGAGCCATTTCAGGTGGTCCCAGATGGTCCAGTTGAACTCGGCGGTCCGGTCCCGGATGACGCCGTGGTCGGTCATGCCCTTGTAAAGCTCGTCCGGGAGCTCCAGCGGCGGCTCGAGCCATGATGCTGCCTCGGCGACCCGCGCCCGCTTGACCTTGAGCGACTTGACCTCGTGCGCCAGCGGCAGGGACTGCAGAAAGAGGAGCTCCACGGCCAGCTGCTTCGCGGACGGGGACGCGTCCGCCAGGTTGTGCCGCAGGTTGGTCATCATGGGCGCCTTGGCGTCCGCGACTCCCCGCTCAAGGCGTTCCAGCAGTTCCGCCGCAGCCTCTGCCGTCCACGTCTGCGTGCGGCCGTCCAGCGCCGACGGCCTGCCCTGCAGCCCGGCGCCGAGTACGAACCACGCGGCGTCCTCGATCTCTTTGGAGACTCCGAGGGCGCGGTGCATGGCAGGCTTTGGGGCGGGGGTCATGCGGTCAAATTTACAGGGTAAACCTGAGCGCCAGCACCATGACCAGCCCGGTAACTACTTCCGCGTATCGCCGGGCAGTCGCTTCCGGCCGAAGGCGAAATAGCAGCCCGGGCCGATGAAGTTGATGAGCGTGGCCAGCCGCCAGAACATCTTGGGGCCACGGATCTGCTCTGCCGGACGGCGTGAAAGATCGCGCTGGGCCGCGGCGAGGAAGGTGAGCTGCGCGGCTCCGATGACGATGGTGCCGATGCGCGCAGCAGGCGGAAGTTCCTTCCAGGATTTCTTCTTGCGTGCCATTTTTTTCCTTCCCAGGTTCCTCGTTCCCATGGTCAATGCTCCTTGCGCTCGGTGAAGGGCTCCAGCAGCTGTTTCTGCTTCGGCGTCAGCCGCTGCACCCTCCCGGTGGCTTCATCGACAAAGGCCAAATGGCTTGAGGCCTTCACACAATCGTCGCCAGTTACGGGGTCCTGCACAAGGTAGTGAATGTCGAAGCTCGCGCCCTTGACGGCGCCCACCCACACCTGGACCGCTGCGGGGATGTTGCGGTATTCGAGGGTCTTCACGTACCGGATCCGATGGTCCACCACGAGCGCCATGGTGCCCTTGGGAACGTCGTTGAACAGCGACACGTGGGGCTCGATCCCGGGCAGCCCGGCGCCGGCGGGCGGGCCGAAGGCGGCGATGCGCGCCTCCTCCAGCATGCGGACGATCTCGACGTTGTTGATGTGCCCGTAGGCATCCATGTCCCCCCAGCGCATGGGCACGAGCACCTCAATACGCCGGGGGTCCCAGTGGCCTCCCGGCGTCGCGGCGGTCAGCTGTGCACCGCCGTCGAATCATCCACCGGAGTTTCTTCGGCATCCGCGCCGGCGAACTGCGACATGTACAGCCGGTAGTAGGCGCCTTCGGCGGCGAGGAGGGTCTGGTGGTTGCCCTGCTCCACGATCTTGCCGTTCTCCATGACCAGGATGGTGTCGGCGTCACGGATCGTCGAGAGGCGGTGCGCGATGACGAAGCTGGTCCGATCCGTCCGCAGCGCGGCCATGGCCTTCTGCACCAGGAGTTCCGTGCGGGTATCCACCGAGCTGGTCGCCTCGTCCAGGATGAGCAGCGACGGGTTGGCCACGAAGGCGCGGGCGATGGTGATGAGCTGCTTTTCGCCGGCGCTGACGTTGTTGCCCTCTTCGTCGATGACGGTGCTGTAGCCGTCGGGCAGGGCCCGGACGAAGCGGTCCACGAACGTGGCTTTGGCCGCTGCCATGACCTGGTCCTCGGTGGCGTCCAGGTTGCCGTACCTGATGTTGTCGTAGATGGAGCCGCCGAACAGCCACGCGTCCTGCAGCACCATGCCCACCTTGGAGCGCAGCTCGGCGCGGCTCAGCTGGGTGACGTCCACGCCGTCGAGCGTGATGGAGCCGGAGTTGAGTTCGTAGAAGCGCATGACCAGGTTCACCAGGGTGGTCTTGCCCGCGCCGGTGGGTCCTACGATGGCGACGGTGTGCCCCGGCTGCGCGGTGAAGGACAGGTTTTCGATCAGCGGCTTGTCCGGCGAGTAGCTGAACGTGACGTCCTGGAACTCCACGTGGCCGTCGGTCTTGGCCGGCAGGTGCTGCGTGGCGGTCTCGGCGTCCTGCTCCTCCGCGTCCAGGAACTCGAAGACTCGCTCGGCGGATGCCACACCGGACTGCAGCATGTTGGCCATGCCCGCCATCTGCCCCAGCGGCTGGGTGAACTCGCGCGAGTACTGGATGAAGGCTGTGGCGTCACCCAGGCTCATGCTGCCCGAGGCAACCCGCAGGCCGCCCACCACCGCGATGCCGACGTAGCTGAGGTAGGAGACGAACTGCATGACGGGGAAGATGATGCCGGACACGAACTGCGCGCCGAAGCTGGCCTTGTACAAGGCCTCATTGCGCTCCTCGAAGCGCTCCAGCATGTCAGCCTCGCGGCCGAACACCCGCACCAGGTCATGCCCGGAGAAGGACTCCTCGATCTGGCCGTTCAGCTCACCGGTGTTCTTCCACTGCGCTGCGAACAGCTTCTGGCTGCGCGCGCCGATCACGCCGGCGGCAGCACCGGACAGCGGCAGCGCGATGAGGGCGATCAATGCCAGCTGCCACGAGACGATGAACATCATGATGACGATGCCGAGCACAGTCAGCACCGAGCTGATGAGCTGGGCGAACGCCTGCTGCAGCGCCTGCTGGACATTGTCGACGTCGTTCGTCACCCGGGAGAGCACGTCACCGCGCTGCCGGGTGTCGAAGTAGTTCAGCGGCAGCCGGTTGAGCTTCTTTTCCGTATCGTCGCGCAGCTGCCGGATCACCTTCATGACGATCCTGTTGAGGACGTACCCCTGCAGCCACAGGAAGATGTTGGCCACGAAGTACATCAGCAGCACAGCAGAAATCAGGACTGTCAGCTTCTGGAAGTCGATGCCGGTTCCGGGCACGAGCTCCATCCGGGAGACCATGTCCGCGAAGTTGTTCTGGCCCCGTTCCCGGAGCCCCTCGACGAACTGGTCCTTGCTGACGCCGGCGGGCAGCTGCTTGCCCACCACGCCGCCGAAGATGACGTCCATGGCCTGGCCCAGCACCTTGGGCGCAATGACGTTCAGGATCACCGACACGATGACCATGCCCACCACGACGTAGATGCCGGCGGCTTCGGGTTTCAGCAGGCCCATGAGGCGCTTGGCGGAGGGCCAGAAGTTCTGGGCCTTCTTGGCCGGCATCGCGCCGAACATGCCGCCGTCGGCCTCGCCCGGCTTGTACTCCTCCTCGACGAAGTCGTCGTCCTCGAGGACCGGCGCTTCTGTGGCGGTCTGGCTCTGAAGCTTCTCGGCGCCCTGGCTGGTGCCCTTCTTGTCGGCGCTCATGCCACTTCCTCCACGCTCAGCTGGGACTCAACTATTTCCTGGTAGGTGGGCGACGTTTCGAGGAGCTCCTCGTGCGTGCCGCGGTCCACGATCCTGCCGTTGTCCAGCACCAGGATCCGGTCCGCTTCCGTGATGGTGGAGATGCGCTGCGCGACGATGATGACGGTGGCGTCGGCGGTGGTGCGCTTGAGCGCGGCGCGCAGCCTGGCGTCGGTGGCGACGTCCAGCGCGGAGAAGGAGTCGTCGAACAGGTAGACCCTGGGCCTGGTGACCAGGGCTCGCGCGATGCACAGGCGCTGGCGCTGGCCGCCGGACACGTTGGTGCCGCCCTGGGCGATGCGGGACGCGAGCCCGTTTTTCTTTTCCTTCACGAAACCGTCGCCCTGGGCCACATGCAGCGCATCCCAAAGCTCGTCGTCCGAAGCGTCCGGCTTTCCAAAGCGGAGGTTGTGCTCAATGGTTCCGGAGAACAGGTAGGGGCGCTGCGGAACCAGGGCAACGCGTTTGGTGATCTCCTCCCGGTCCAGCTGGCTGACGGGAACGCCGTCGAGGAGGACCTCGCCGTCGGCGACGTCGTAGAGCCGCGGCAGCAGCGACAGCAGGGAGGTCTTGCCGGCGCCGGTGGAGCCGATAATGGCCACGGTCTCCCCCGGCCGGGCGGTGAAGCTGATGTTGCTCAGAACCGGGGCCTCGGCTCCGGGGTAGGCGAACGTAACGTTGCGGTACTCCACCACGCCTTCCAGCTGTCCCGGGCTGACCGGCTGCTGGGGGTCGTGGATGGACGGTTCGACGTCGAGCACCTCGCCGATGCGGTCCGCGCAGACGGACGCGCGCGGGATCATCATGGCCATGAAGGTACCCATCATCACTGCCATGAGGATCTGGAGCAGGTACTGCAGGAACGCTGTCAGGGAGCCGACCTGCATGTCGCCGGAGTCCACTCGCTGGCCGCCGAACCAGAGCACGGCGGCGGTGGACAGGTGCAGGATCATGCCGATGGCGGGGAACATGAGGACGAATAAGGAACCGATCTTGAGCGATACGTCCGTCAGTTCCTTGTTGGCCTGGCCGAAGCGGTCCGTTTCGTACGGTTCCCGGACGAAAGCGCGGACCACGCGGATGCCGATGATCTGCTCGCGCAGGACCTCGTTGATGCGGTCGATCTTCTTCTGCATGGAGCGGAACAGCGGCATGAGGCGCACCACGATGTAGCCCACCACCACAATGAGGATGGGGACCGACACCCAGACCAGCCACGACAGGTTGATGTCCTCGCGCAGGGCCATGATGATGCCGCCGATGCACATGATGGGCGTGGAGACCATGAAGTTCAGGCCCATCAGCACCAGCATCTGGACCTGCTGCACGTCGTTGGTGCCCCGGGTGATGAGGGTGGGCGCGCCGAACGCGTTGACGTCCTTGGCCGAGAAGCTGGTCACCTTGCGGAAAACGCCGCGGCGGAGGTCTCGGCCCACGGCCATGGCCGTCTTCGATCCGAAGTAGACGCCGGCGGTGGCGGTGCCCACCTGAAGGAAGGCCACGAGGAGCATGACGGCGCCGGTGCGCCAGATAAAATCGGTGTCGCCGCGGGAGACGCCCTCGTCAATGATCTGGGCGTTGAGGCTGGGCAGGTAGAGGGCCGCAATGGTGGATGCCAGCTGGAATGCGATGACAGCCAGGATGTACGGCAGATACGGTCTGGAATAACGCCGTATGAGGGTGACGAGCATGCTCACGGATCCTTCGGGAGTGCGCCAATTAGTTAAGAAAAGTAGTAGCAGATGGGTATGACAGCCCAAGCCTTCCAACTCTACGAAATCCGTTGCCCGTGCGAAACGTCGCAGCCGAAGATCATCCCAACGGACGACGCCGGCTCCCGCACCCGGGCGCGAACGTACAGTCCAGCACCCGGGCGCGAACGGACAGTCCAGCACCCAGGCCGGGCTCCGCCGTCGTACGCCCCGCCCCCTCAACTGGAGTTTTTGTCCAGATAATGCCCTCCGGGAGGGATTTAGCGGCCATTCTCTGGACAAAAACTCCGTCTGAGCGGGAGGCTACTCGCCGCGGTGCTTGCCGTGCGAAGCGATGTAGTGCGCGGCGGCGCTCTGGAGTTTGCGCTCCTTGGCCAGCCGCCGGCTCAGTGCCTTCAGTTCGGCGCTGACCCGGGCCTGCTCCTCAGCGAGCATCCGCTGCTGCTCAGCCTGCCGTGCGACGGCGTTCAGTGCGGTGGCCAGCTGAAGCTGCTGCTCCGCGAGAAGCCCTTGGGTTTCCTGGATGAGCGGCACCAGGTCGGCCGGCTTGTTGTTATGCATCTCAGCCAGCATGGTCCGCGCCCGCGCCGGCGGTTCGTTCATCGGCATGACCGGTTCCGCAGTCCGCTGCCGGCCGGGGTAGGCCGGCGCCTTGGCGTCGTCGGCAAGCTGGCGGGTCAGCACTTCGGCGAACTCACGTTCGAGGTCGTCATCGGAGTAGTCCGTGCCGGCCAGCGTGGACTCTGGTGCGGACTCCGCGGCGGCCGCGGCAGCAGCCTCCGGGCGGATATCGACCGTCCGGCGCAGCGGCTGTTCCTTGATCAGGAGCACGGCTATGAGGGCAATAACCGCGATGGCACCGGCAATCAGGAAGATCTCGGCGGTGGCATCACCGTATGCGGCCCGCATGATGTCGCGGATCGGGGCAGGCATGTCGGCCAGGTCGAGGCTGGCTCCGGACGAGCCGGAACCTGCCTTGATGCCGGCGTCGGCAAGGCCCTGGACGGCCAGTTCCTTGACCCGGTTGCTCATGATCGCACCCAGCACAGACACACCGATCGCGCCGCCCACGGAGCGGAAGAATGCCACGGACGCGCTGGCCGTGCCGATGTCGCTGGCGCTGACAGTGTTCTGAACGGCCAGGACGAGGTTCTGCATGAGCATGCCTAGCCCGAGGCCCAGGATCGCCGTGAAGATGCCGGACTGCCACAGTTCCGTGCTGTGGTCCATGGTGCCGGCGAGACCCAGGCCGCCGATCAGCAGGACCGAGCCGGCAATCAGGTAGCGCTTCCATTTGCCGGTGCGGCTGATGAGCTGGCCGGAAAGCACGGAGCCGATCAGGTTGCCGGCGATCATGGGCAGGGTCAGCAGGCCCGCCTCGGTGGGCGTTGCACCGCGTGCCACCTGGAAGTACTGGCCAAGGAAGGTCGAGGAGCCGAACATCGCCACGCCCACAGCGACCGAGGCCCAGATGGCCAGGGCGGTGGTGCGCTCGGAGATGATCTTCAGCGGGATGATGGGCTGTTCAACCTTGGATTCCACCACCACGAGCAGCGCCAAAAGCACGACGCCGCCGCCCACCATCAGTGCCGACTGCCAGGACCACCAGTCGTAGTAGTCGGGGTTGCCGGCGAACGACACCCAGATGAGGAGCAGGCTGACGCCGGACGTGAGGAGGATGGAGCCGAGCCAGTCGATCCTGGCCGGCCGCTTGACGTGCTGGATCTTGAGGGTGATCTGCAGCAGGATGAGGGCGACGACGGCGAGCGGCACGCAGACGAAGAACGTCCAGCGCCAGCCGAGCGGGCTGTCAACGATGAAACCGCCAAGCAGCGGCCCGCCAGCCGTGCCGACGGCCATGACGGCGCCCATGTAGCCGGAGTACTTTCCGCGGTCGCGGGGCGGGATCATGGAGCCGATGATCGCCTGGGCCAGCGCGGTCAGACCGCCCATGGCGATGCCCTGGACAACGCGGGCCGTCAGCAGCAGCGGAATGGTCTGGGACAGGCCGGCCATGACTGAACCCGCCACGAAGATCACAATGCTGAGCTGGACCAGGACCTTCTTGTCGAACAGGTCAGCCAGCTTGCCCCAGATCGGGGTAGTGGCCGCGTTGGCCAGCAGCGCCGCGGTGATGACCCACGCGAAGTCCGTCTGGGTGCCCTTGAGCTCGGACATGATGGTGGGCAGCGCGTTGGCCACGATGGTGCTGCTGAGAATCGCGGTGAAGAAGGCCGCGAGCAGCCCGGTCAGTGCCTCCATGATCTGCCGGTGCGTCATCGGCGCTTGGGGTGGATGGGCCGAAGGGCGTGACGTGGCCGTCCCGGAGACGGCAGCGTGGCTAGCCAATGAACTGCTCCTTGCGTTTGGTGGTGACTGTGCTGGGGCCGGCCGTCGTTGCCCGGGCGGAGTCCCGGAGGGATTCCGTGAGTTTGGAGAGTACTTTCGCCGTCTCCTCGGCGTCCTGCTGGCTCCAGTTCTGCAGGAATTCCTGCAGCGTGGCCACGCGGTGTTCCTCGATCTCGACGAGTTTGGCGCGGCCCGTGTCGGTGAGGGCCACCAGCTGCGCCCTGCCGTCCTCGGGGTCGGGCCGGCGGTGTACCAGCCCCAGTTCCTCGAGCTCCGCGATGTGCCGGCTCAGGACGGGAGCGCTGACGCCCAGCCGTGCGGCTAGGTGGGTGGCGCGGGATTCCTTCTCCCCCACAAACCGGAGTACACCCTGCAGGGCGATTCCCGCTTCCAGGCCGCGCGAGTTCGAGATGGCCACGCACCGGACGGCGCGCTGGAGGTCGAAGATCTGCCGCACGAGTTCGGCCGCGGTATTTGGCTCAACTGCCATAATGAAACCCCTTATTGCTTGCCTTAGGCAACTATAACAATAAATGGTTGCTTTAGGAAACTAAGCAATGTGGGGCCCCGGGGCTACGTCCTTAAACACGTCCAGCGCGAACTGGCAGGTAATGCCCTCAAAACGGGGGTTTGAGGGCATTAGCTGCCAGTTCGCGCTGGGGTAGTGCTTATCTGTGCGTTCGTGCTCGGGGCTCTGACCGGAGGCGGGCGGGTCAGGCGTCCGGGCCGTTGCGGGTCACGCGTCCAGGTGCGTGGGGGCGAACATCTTGAGCAGTGTTTCGACGACGACGACGTTCGGGCCGTCCGCGGCGAAGCCCGCCTTCAGGGCGTCCCCCACGTTCTCAGGTGCAACCCGGGTGGCCGGCACGCCGAAGGATTCGGCCAGCTTCACGAAGTCCGGCCGCGCAAGCTCGGTGGCGGTGGCCTTACCGAAGGCACCCACCATATACTCGCGCAGGATCCCGTAGCCGCCGTCGTCCACGATCAGCCACGTGACGGGCACGTTGTGCTGCTTGGCCGTGGCGAGTTCGGCGATGGAGTACATGGCCGAGCCGTCGCCGGACACAGCAAGCACCCGGGCCGACGCCGCGGACTTGCCCACGGTCTCCAGGCCCACGGCCCCGCCGATGGCCGCCGGGAAACCGTAGCCCAGGCCGCCGGCGCCCTGGGCGGAATGGAACTGCCCCTCGCGGGCGTCCCAGCAACTCCAGCCCCAGTACGCCGAGATGGTCATGTCCCAAAACGTCTGCATGTCCGCCGGAACGGCCTCTCGGATATCAGCCATGAACTTCAGTTCCTTGGCGAGGTCCTGCGATTCCAGCCGCTCCTTGACCTTACGCAGCGACTCCCGGACGAGGTCCTCGGGCGAGGTTCCATGCCAGTCGGGGCGGGCATCAGCGGGCACCATCAGCGACGCGTCCAGGGCTGCGAGCGCCTGGCCGGCGTCGGCGCGGATCCCCAGGCCGGGCCGGTTGGACTCCAAAACCCGCGGTTCGGCGTCGATCTGGATGATCCGGCCGCGCGGTTCGAACGTGAAGTAATTGGACGTGACCTCGCCAAGCGAGGAGCCGATGACCACCAGGACATCGGCGTCCTCCAGGAGGTCCGTCATATGCCGGTCCTCGATCCAGGACTGCAGCGACAGCTCGTGGTTCCACGGGAAGGCCCCGTTGCCGCCAGGCGTGCAGATGACCGGTGCCCGCAGTTTTTCCGCGATCGAGAGCAGCGACTTTTCCGCCCGGCCCCGGCGGGTTCCGCCGCCGGCGATGATGGCGGGACGCTCCGCCGTCGACAGCCATTTCACGGCTTCCCGGACAAGCTCGACGCGCGGCGGGTTGTCCGCCGCTTCGGCCAGCGCATCCTCGACGGGCGGCACCATGATGGGGTCCAGCAGCACATTCTGCGGGACCTCCAGCCACACGGGACCCTGCGGCGAGGAGATTGCCTCGGTCCAGGCGTCCTGGATGGCGGACGGAATGCCGGAGGCGTGCTGGATCAGGCGCTGGCTCTTGGTGACGTTGGCCGCCGACGCCTTCTGGTCATCCAGCTGGTGCAGCATGCCTTTCCGGCGGGCCCCCAGGCCCTCGAGCGGGATCTGGCTGGCGACCACCACCATGGGCACGCCGGTGGCGTAGGCTTCCTGCAGCCCGGCGAGCGATGTCAGCGCGCCTGGTCCGGTGGACAGGAACAGCACGCCCACCTCCCCCGTGGCCCGCGAGTAGCCGTCGGCGGCGAAGGCGCTGTTGTTCTCCACGCGGGAGGACACGAACTTCAGGTTGCCCCGGCCCATCGCGTCGAAGAGGCCCAGCGCATGCTGGCCGGGGATGCCGAACACTGTTTTGGCGCCGAGCGCTTCGAGGGTTTCGACAACGAGGTCGCCGCCGTTGCGTACACCGGCCCCGGCGTCCGCCCCAACAGCAGCCGATGCCGCGGGAGCAGCTGCCCCTGCGGGAGCCGAAGCCGCGCCGGACTCGACGGCGGTCACTGGGAGTACTCCCCCACGGCGGCACGGACAGCGCCATTGTCGGCCGGCGCGGGCGAGGCTGCCGCGAACCCTGCCGGACGGCGGGCTTCCCGGCCCAGCGCCTGGGCGGCGTAACCGTTCTCGGTACCGAAGCGGTCGCCGGCGACGGTGTTGTCCGCCATCAGGGTGACGAGCTCGTAGGCCACGTGGCTCGCGGCAACGCCGGTGATCTCGGCATGGTCGTAGGCCGGGGCAACTTCGACGACGTCGGCGCCGACGAGGTTCATGCCGCGGAAGCCGCGGATGATCTCCAGCAGTTCACGGCTGGTGATGCCGCCGGCTTCCGGCGTGCCGGTTCCGGGGGCGTGGGCGGGATCCAGGACGTCGATGTCCACGGAGATGTACAGCGGACGGTCACCGATCCGGTCCCGGACCTTCGCAACAGTCTCAAGGACGCCCTGGTAGTAAACGTCAGCGGAGGTGACGATGCCGAACCCGAAGCGGTGGTCGTCGTCGAGGTCCTTCTTCCCGTACAGCGGGCCGCGGGTGCCGATGTGGCTGATGGCCTCCGTGTCCAGAATGCCCTCCTCCACGGCACGGCGGAACGGTGTGCCGTGGGTGTACTCCGCGCCGAAGTAGGTGTCCCAGGTATCCAGGTGGGCGTCAAAGTGCAGCATTGCGATGGGGCCGCCGGCACGCTCGGCGGCGGCACGCAGCAGCGGCAACGCGATGGTGTGGTCGCCGCCCAGGGTGAGGAGCTTGCTGCCTCCCGCCGTCAGGTCGAGGGCGTTCTGCTGGATGGTTTCGATGGCCTCGTTGATGTTGAACGGGTTCACGGCCATGTCGCCGGCGTCGGCCACCTGGCAGTTCTCGAACGGGCTGACGTCCCACGCCGGGTTGTACGGGCGGAGCAGCCGGCTGGCTTCACGGACGTGGTTGGCGCCGAAACGGGCACCGGGGCGGTAGGAGACGCCGGAATCAAAGGGCACGCCCACCACGGTGATGTCAGACTTGGCCACCTGGTCCAGGCGCGGCAGGCGGGCATAGGTTGCGGCCCCTGCATAGCGGGGAATACGGGATGAATCGATGGGGCCAAGGTTGCCGTTGGCTTCGATGCGCAGCTCTTCCAAAGGGACGCCTCTCCTTCGAGGATCGAGGGTGGGTTGTGACAGCCATCATACACTCGAAGTTGTCTAATGTGCACCGACTGTTTACTCGATTTCGGAAAGGAAGGCACAAAAAACCCGGACCGCCCAGCAGGGCGGCCCGGAGAGTTCCAAAGATCGCTACCGGCTCGCGGCCGGCACCAGCACCCACAGAACCTCGACGGGCTCGTCGGTCGGGTTGACCCAGGTGTGGGGTTCCCGGCCGGGGAAGGTGACGGTATCGCCGCTGGTCAGTTCATACTCCTCGTTGGTGAGGATGAGCTTAATGGTCCCCTTGATCACGTGCAGCACGTCGACGTCGCAGTCAACGGCATAGAGCTCCGACTCGCCGCGGCCCCGTGGGTCGATGACGGCCTGGATGATCTGCACGCGCCGCTCGGACCGCGCAGTCAGCAGCCGCTCCACGATCCCTTCCCCGCCAAGGGAGATGCGGGGGCCGGAATCACGCTTGGTCAGGTGGGTTTCGGGCGCCGCGAACAGGTCGCCAATGGAGATCGACAAGACCTGACACAGGGTGACCAGCGAGGCTACGGACGGCGAGGTGAGATCCCGCTCAACGCGACTCAGGAAGCCCTTGGTCAATCCGGTGGCATCGGCCACCTGCTCGATGGTGAGCCGCTGTGACTGGCGCGCGGCACGGATTCTTGAAC
This sequence comes from Arthrobacter sp. NPDC057013, assembly GCF_042674585.1. NCBI lineage: Bacteria > Bacillati > Actinomycetota > Actinomycetes > Micrococcales > Micrococcaceae > Arthrobacter > Arthrobacter sp. NPDC057013. Next base: position 95,102 of record NZ_JBHUSE010000003.1, on the reverse strand, counting down.
CGATGGCAACCGGAACATTGCTCGGCTCAACTGGTAGTGCCTTCATTTACGAACCTTTCACGGCCGGCCGCCCGGCCCCATCATTGGAGTCATATTATCGGCCCGGCCCTTCTGTGACGCGGGGCAACCCGCGTCACGGAGCTTTGCGTCTTGACTGTTACTCGAATCACAGCCTACGCTTTGATGCAACAAGTGTTGCTTGTAAAACAACTCCCACGAGGAGACGCCCAGCAAGGCACCCAGCGTTCCCCCAGATTTCCATTCAGTGCAGCGCCATCCGGCCAACCCGTTTCCGGCTCGGACCGCAAGCTGCCAAAGCTCCAAGGATCCCCAAATCATGGACGCAAGTTTCGTCAATATCGCCATCGTGGTGGTCTACCTGGCCGCCATGCTGGCCTTCGGCTGGTGGGGCAAGTCCCGCACCAAGAACAACAGTGACTTCCTCGTGGCCGGCCGCCGCCTGGGCCCGTTCCTCTATACGGGAACCATGGCAGCCGTCGTGCTGGGCGGTGCCTCCACCGTCGGTGGCGTCGGCCTCGGCTACAAGTTCGGCATCTCGGGCATGTGGCTCGTGGTGGCGATCGGCGCGGGTGTCCTGCTGCTGAGCCTGCTGTTCGCGGGCACCATCCAGAAGCTGAAGATCTACACCGTCTCCCAGATGCTGTCCCTGCGCTACGGCAGCCAGGCCACCCGGACCTCCGGCATCGTCATGCTCGCATATACCCTGATGCTCTGTGCCACCTCCACCGGCGCCTACGCCACCATCTTCGTGGTGCTGTTCGGCTGGGACCGGGCACTGGCCATCGCCATCGGCGGCGCCATCGTGCTGGTGTACTCCACCATCGGCGGCATGTGGTCCATCACCCTGGCCGACCAGGTCCAGTTCGTCATCAAGACCGTGGGAATCTTCTTCCTCATGCTGCCCTTCACCCTCAACGCAGCAGGCGGCCTGGACGGCATCCGGAGCCGTGTTGAGGCAAGCTTCTTCCGGATTGACGGCATCGGCGTCGAGACGATCATCACCTACTTCGTCGTCTACACCCTGGGCCTGCTGATCGGCCAGGACATCTGGCAGCGTGTGTTCACCGCCAAAACGCCACGGGTTGCCCGCTGGGGCGGCGCCACCGCCGGCATCTACTGCATTCTCTACGGCGCGGCCGGCGCACTGATCGGCCTCGGCGCGAGGGTGGCGCTGCCCAACATCGACGTCGCCACCCAAGGCAAGGACGTTGTGTACGCCGAGGTGGCCCAGAACCTGCTGCCCATCGGCATCGGAGGCCTGGTGCTCGCCGCCGCCGTCGCGGCCATGATGTCCACCGCGTCCGGCGCCCTGATCGCCGCCGCCACCGTGGCGCGCGCGGACGTGCTGCCGTTCGTCGCCGGCTGGTTCGGCAAGACCATCAACACGGACGATTCCGACAACCCCGAGCACGACGTCAAGGCCAACCGCATGTGGGTGCTTGGGCTGGGCATCGTGGCCATCCTGATTGCCATCATCACCAAGGACGTCGTCGCAGCCCTCACCATCGCGTACGACATCCTGGTGGGCGGCCTCCTCGTGGCCATCCTCGGCGGTCTCATCTGGAAGCGCGGCACCGGCATCGCGGCCGCGGCATCCATGGGAGTCGGTTCCGTCGTAACGCTCGGCACCATGATCATCCTCGAGATCAACGCCAAGGAACCGCTGGAAGGCGTCTTCGCGAACGAACCGGTCTACTACGGCCTGCTCGCCTCCGCAGTGGTGTACGTGGCAGTGTCGCTGCTGACCAAGCCCACGGACCCCGCGGTCATGAGCCGCTGGTACCGCCGGGTGGCCGGCAAGGACACCGAGGAAGTGCCCGTTTCGGCCACTGTCCGGTGACCCCGGCACTGATGTCCCGTCCGCTGATGCGGCGGCTTTAGAGTACGACGACGGCGGTGCCTCCCAGCGCGGGGAGGCACCGCCGTCGTGGTCCCCGCCCGCTCCCTTCCCTCGCAAGTCCACAGCGGCTCCCAGCCTTCGCAGGCTCAGGCAGGGACACTCGCCGATATGGCTCCACGGCGAGGGAACCCGGCGGGCGTGGGCCCAGAATTGGGTTACAGCGCGAGGGAACGGTTCACGCCCTAGGCTTCGTAGCTTTCGTCCGCACGGAACTCGTCGTCCCCGTCCCGCGGGACTACGCGTTCGTCGTCGTCCACGGCCTCGGAGTTGGCGGGAACAACCCGCTCTTCAGAATCAAGGAACTCGTCTTCCGTATCCCAGTCTTCGTCCACCGGCGCGTCCTCGGCGAAGTCGTAGGCGGGATCGGATTCGATGGTGTTGCGGGTGTCCGGCTCGGGGCGCAATCCGTTGGTGTTCATCAGGCAGACCTCCGTGTGGTTGGACTTCCGTACCCGCCGTCGGCCGGGCACATTTTCATCAGATCACCGTGGGTGCAGGCGGTCAAGGGCATCTGCCCAGACCGGCTGCATTGGCTCCGGCGGCCGGTGTCATTGAGGTTTCCCTAAACTTTTGACTAAGGGTTACCGGCCGAAAACCCGCGGAAATCCGGGGTAAAGTGGGCGATGCAATGGGGCCGCAGCACGTCCCATCTACCCAGGAGTTCCCGTGTCTCAGCACGCAAAATCTGACCCCCACGCCGGCGGCAATGCGTCCGCCCCCTCCGCCTCACCCAACGGCCGCGCGGACCTCGCCGCGGCTTCCAACACCGCGGCCTCCCGGCCGGAACCCAGCGCCGCGGACATCAAGCGCTGGCGCCAGTACCTCGCCGACGAGCGTGCGGAGGCTGCCGTCTACCGCGACCTCGCGCAGAACCGCACCGGCGAAGAGCGTGCCATCCTTTTGGCCCTCGCCGAAGCCGAAGGCCGCCACGAGGCGCACTGGCTGAAGCTGCTGGGCGAGCACGCCGGCAAGGCCCGGCACGCTTCCTTGCGCAGCCGTTTTCTGGGCTTCCTCGCCCGGCACTTTGGATCCGTGTTCGTGCTCGCGCTGGCGCAGCGGGCCGAGGGCCGCTCCCCCTACACCAGGGAACCGTCCGCCACCCCGGCAATGGCAGCCGACGAGCAGATCCACGAGGAAGTGGTCCGAGGCCTGGCAACCCGCGGCCGCAACAGGCTGGCCGGCACGTTCCGTGCCGCCGTCTTCGGTGCCAACGACGGCTTGGTCAGCAACCTCTCGCTGGTCATGGGCATGGCCGCAACCGGCGTCGGCAGCGGCGTGGTCCTGCTCAGCGGCATCTCCGGACTCCTGGCCGGCGCGTTCTCCATGGGCGCCGGCGAATTCGTGTCAGTCCGTTCCCAGCGTGAACTGCTGAACGCAACCCGTCCCACCCAGGTCACGCTGGTGGCGGCACCCCAGCTGGACATCGAACACAACGAACTCCTGCTGGTCTACCTGGCCCGCGGCATGTCCCGGGAGGCCGCCGAACACCGCGTGGCCGAGCGCATGGGCCTCTTCACGTGCGACTGCGATCCGAGCCTTTCGCTCCATCCCGAGCTCCCCGAGACCGAGGACGAGCACCAGGCCGTGGGCACAGCCTGGGGCGCTGCGCTCTCCAGCTTCTGCTTCTTCGCCTCGGGCGCCATCGTGCCCATCATTCCGTTCCTTTTCGGCATGACCGGGATCGGCGCCCTCATCGTGGCCGCAGTCCTGGTGGGCATGGCGCTGCTGGCCACCGGCGGCACCGTGGGCCTGCTGTCCGGCACGTCGCCGCTGACCCGCGGCCTGCGGCAGCTCGCCATCGGCCTTGGTGCGGCCGGCGTGACCTACCTCCTGGGCATGGCGTTTGGTGCTGTGATCGCCTGAGCCACGGCTGACTGGTTGGCTGGCTGGCTGGCTGGGCCGGTTTCCTGCGCTGGTTCGCGGAACTGTAAAGTGGGTCTGTTTGCCTGATGCCTGTTTCCCTTGTGGGAGCGCCGCGGCAGAGGAATGCCGTGAAAGGGGTGCAGTGGAGGGTCAGGAGCCCGGGTCCAGTCAACGCCGGCACCGGCACGAGCCGCGCCACTCGGGTCCGGCCACCGCGGCCGCGAGGTTTATCCGCCGTCTGATCGTGCTCGCTGCCCTCGGCTGTGCAGCGTTCCTGGCTGCCGGAACGGCCTACGGTGACCCCCGCTTCGCCGGTGTGTTGAACTTCCGCATCGGCTCCGGTGACCAGTCCTCGTCCCGGCAGGAGGGGGCTGGGCAGGATGCGGCCGGTCCCGATGAAACCGGTCAGGATGGGACAGGGCAGGATCCCGCCGGGCAAGCGGGGCAGCCCGGACACAGCCCACAAGCTGGCGGGGCCGAGGCAGGCAGGACCGGAGAGCCCGGCAGTTCCACGGGCGCACCGCCGCCGGGCCTCGAGGAGGCGGCCACTCCCCTCGGCACGCCGGCACCGCCTCCGGAGCCCAGCGACTCCTACAAGTTCCTCGCCGTGAACAGCGACGGCTCTCCTGTGGGCTACTCGCCGTGCCGTCCGCTGCACTATGTGGTGAATGCCAGCCTGGCGCCGGAGGGCGCAGCCGGACTGGTTCCCCTGGCGATCCGGGAAATCTCCCGCGCCACCGGCATCCAGTTTGTGGACGACGGCGCCACCAACGAGCAGCCCTCGGACCAGCGCGACCCCTACCAGCCCGAGGCCTACGGTGACCGTTGGGCGCCCCTGCTGATCAGCTGGACCACGCCGGATGCGGCTCCCAAGCTGGGCGGCAAGGTTATCGGCACCGGCGGCAGTACCCACTACAGCTACGGGAACGGTCCCAAGAGCTATGTCACCGGCAGCTTGGAACTCGACGCCCCGCAGATGGCTGTTGAGCTTGAGCGCCCCGACGGCACTGCCTACGCCACCGCCGTCATCCTCCATGAACTGGGCCACGTGATGGGGCTGGAGCACGTCAGCGACCCCATGCAGCTCATGTATCCGGAGATCGGCGCGCCCGACGGCGTCGCAGCTGGCGACCTGAACGGCCTTTATCTGCTGGGCAAGACACCCTGCCGCAAGGACCTCTAGTTCACCCGCCGAGGACCGCGAGCGCCTCGTCCACGCTGTCCACCAGGAAGATCCGCTGCTCCATGGCCCGGCCCGCCGCGAGGCTTTGCAGCATGGGCCAGGCCGGGAACCGCTGTTCCCAGTGCTCCCTGCCTACCAGCACCATCGGGGTCATGGCCTCCGGGGCACCGTAGTAGTTCTCGCAGGCATCCTGGAATATCTCCTGCACCGTACCCGCGGCACCCGGCAGGAACACGATCCCGCCGTTGCAGACCTCCAGGAGGATGGCCTCGCGGACGGCATTGGCAAAGTACTTGGCGATGTGGGTGGCGAAGTAATTGGGCGGTTCGTGCCCGTAAAACCAGGTGGGAATGCCGAGGGACGCGGTCCCGTCCGGAAAGCGTCCGACGACGGCTGCCGCGGCACGTGCCCACGCGGACACCGAGGGGCGGAAGCCGGGGACGGCAGCAAGCTCCCGAAGCACGCGGTGGAAATCGTCGTCGTCGGCCCTGCTGAGGTAGGCACCCAGGTTCGCCGCCTCCATGGCTCCGGGGCCGCCGCCGGTGGCCACCAGGTGGCCGCGGCGGGCCAGGAGCCGGCCCAGCGTGGCGGCGGCGGCGAAGCCGCCGGTCCCCCGCTGCAGGGCATGGCCTCCCATGACCCCGACGATGGAACGCCCTCCGCTGTTAAGTGTGCGGACGAATTCCTCCAGCGCGTCGCCGACTGCGTGGTCATGCAGGGCTGCCGCGAGCGTGGAGTCGAGGCGGTTCCGCTGGCCCGGCCGCATGCTCCATTGGTAGACCAGGGCGTCGGGGGTCTTCTCGTACGGCTCATCGACGATGCCCGAGTACAGCTCCTGCGGGGTGTAGAGCCCGGCGCGGTACGGATTGAAGGGGACGCCGGTGAGCCGCGGGAAGATCAGTGCGCCCCGGCTGCGGAGCGAAGCCTCCACGCCCGGGTCGAAGGTGCAGCCCAGGAAAACCGCGCCCTCGGCGTCCAGGGCTGCCAGGGCGGTGCCCCGTCCGCGCAGGTCCAGCGACTGGGCGTGCCAGCCGTGCATGGCCCTGGCCCCCGCGCTCACCAGCCGGTCGAACCTTGCGATGCTGTCCACCTCAAGGGTCCGCGGGCTCGGGTTCAGGCTGCCGGAGGGATTCATGCTGCCCAGCCTAGGGCAACACACACCGCCTAACGCCGATGTGCCCCGCAGGAATCCCGGCGGGGCACATCGGATGAATCAGGAACGGGTCAGGGCCCCGGTTAGGAAACCTGGAGGCCGCCGTTGATGTCGTAGGTGGCGGCGGTGATGTAGCCCGAGTCCGCACCCAGCAGGAAGGAGATCAGCGCAGCCACTTCCTCGCGCGTACCCACCCGGCCCATCATGATGCCCTCGGACATCTGGGCCTTGCGCTCCTCGGTCAGCGTGCCACCCATGATGTCGGTGTCGATCGGACCGGGGGCAATGGCGTTCACGGTCACGCCGAACTCACCAACTTCGCGGGCCAAGGCGCGGGTGAAGCCGATGATGCCTGCCTTGGAGGCGCTATAGGCCACCTTGGAGTAGGTTCCGCCGCCGCGCTGGGCGGAGATGGAGGAGATGCTCACGATTCGGCCGAGCTTGCGCTCGATCATTCCCTTGAGCACCCGCTGGGACACCACGAACGTGCCGCGCATGTTGATCGCGAAGACCTTGTCCCATTCGGCAACCGTGGTTTCCATGAAGGGCGTCGGGGAGCTGATACCGGCCAGGTTGGCAAGGGCCACGATCGGCGGCAGGGATGCTTCGATCTCCGTGATCGCCCGGTCCACGGATGTTTCGTCGGAGACATCGGCGCCCACGCCGATCGCCTTCACGGCGCGGTTGGACCCGATCTCCGCGGCGGCGGCCTTCGCGTCCTCGGCGTTGATATCCAGGATTGCGATGGACCAGCCTTCGCTGGCCATGCGGTCAGCTGCTGCGCGGCCGATGCCGCGGGCCGACGCTGCGCCGGTCAGCACAACGGTGCGCTCTGCGGGGAAAGGGGTGTTTGAGCTCATTGCGGGTATTCCTTCGGGTGGTTCTCGGATGGGTCTTTAGTGGTTGGCCGGAGTGCCTGTGGCGGCCTTTACTGCCGGATCCAGCGCCGCATCACCTTCGGGGCGCCTGCGGGCATAGAGGTAGGTGGCCACAGCCGTGACGCACAGGCAGAAGGAGAGGAAGAGCAGGCCGCTCTGGTTATTTCCGGTGGCGTCCTTCAGCAGGCCCACTGCGTAAGGAGCGACGAATCCACCCAGGTTACCCAGTGAGTTGACCATGGCCAGGCCGGAGGCTGCGGCTGCGCCGGTCAGCGCTGCGGACGGCATGGACAGGAACGGGGCAATGGCTCCGTAGATGCCCATGGCCGAGGCAGTCAGGGCGACGAGTGCCAGGACCGGGTTGACCGGGAGCAGGTAGCCTGCCGCGAGCAGGCCCAGGCCGGCCAGCACCATGCTGACGGCGCTGTGCCACGCGCGTTTGCCGGTCCTGTCAGCACGCTTGCTCCAGAAGTAGACGAAGACTGCCGCCACTGCGTACGGGATGAGGACAATGAATCCGACCTCGGCCGTGGAGAACTCGCCCAGGGCTGCCACGATGGTGGGCATCCAGAGTCCGAGGCCGTAGATGCCACAGACCAGGCCGAAGTAGAGGGCCGAGTAGACGATGGTCCGCTTGTCCTTGAGGCCGGCGAAAAAGTTGTGGCTGCTGCCCTTGGACTTGGCTGCCAGCTCGGCGTCCATGGTGGTGGCGAGCCATTCGCGCTCGTCGGTGTTGAGCCACTTGGCATCACGCGGGCGGTCCGTCATCAGGAAGGGGGTCAGCACGCCCAGCAGGACGGCGGGGATGCCTTCAATGATGTAGAGCCACTGCCAGCCGTGCAGCCCCAGAACGCCGTCCATCTGGAGGAGCAGGCCGGACACGGGGGCGCCGAGTGCGTTCGAGATGGGCTGGGCCAGGATGAAGATGCCCAGCACGGTGACGCGCTGTGCGGCGGGGAACCACAGGGTCAGGTAGAAGAGGATGGCGGGGAAGAAGCCGGCCTCGGCGGCGCCGAGCAGGAAGCGGATGATGAAGTAGGTGGATTCGCCGTTCACCAGCGCCATCGCGGCTGCGAAAATGCCCCAGGTGATGAGGATGCGGGCCAGCCATTTACGGGCGCCGAACTTGTACATGCCGGCGTTGCTGGGGATTTCGAGCACGGCGTAGCCAAGGAAGAAGATACCGGCGCCGAGTCCGTAGGCCGCGGCGCTCAGGCCGATGTCCTCGCTCATGGTCAGTTTGGCAAAGCCGACGTTGTTCCGGTCCAGGTACGCGATGAAGTAGAGCAGGACTATCAGGGGCATTACGCGGCGGCGGACCTTGCGGAGCGTGCGGTCTCCAAGCTCGCCGAGTCCGGAGGACTTTGTGGTTAATGAAGTCATCATCGACCTTCTGTCTGGCGGTTCCCGGCCCTGCGGCTTTGCGGTGGGAATCCGCTGCTTGTCTTTATGGGGGTTCTGTCCGTTTTCAGTGAGTAGATCTGATTTATCTGATGTCAGACATCTGATGGAAGAACATGACCAAAAGCATAGGAGGGTGACGAGCATTACGTCAAGACGCAAGAAGTAGATACGGAAGGGAGGGGCGCAGGAAGACCCGGCGGCTAGGAGCGCTGGCCGTGAACGTAGCGCTCGTAGTCCTCGAAGGTCTGGTCCATGTGCTCGTCCATCGCCTTGCGCGCCAGCTCGGAGTCGCCGGTGAGGATGCTCTCCAGTACGCGCTGGTGGAATGCGATGGCGTGGCGCTGGATCTCCTCGATGGCCGAGGTCTCACGGCGGGCGCGGTAGAGGGACTGGCCGAGCTGGGCCAGAAGGGCGCGGACAAAGGGGTTGCCTGAGGCCTTCAGAACGGTGTCGTGGAAGGCAATGTCCGCCGTCACGAACCCGTCAAGGTCGCCGGTCTGGTGATACCGCTTCATGTCCGCGATGGATGCCCGCATCTCCTCGGCATGCTCGGGGGTATGGCGACGGGCGGCGAGCGCGGCGGCGCCCGTTTCCACCATGCGCCGGACCTCGATCAGGCCACGGGAGACCTGGTCGTCCGCGTTGCCGTGGGAGGCCGCCTTGATGATGGCGTCCAGGCCGGTCCAGTTGTCTGCCGGATTGACGAACGTCCCGCGGCCTGCTTTGACGTACAGGATGTTCTGGGCCCGGAGCGCCTTCAGGGCTTCGCGTGCAGTGAGCCGGCTGACGTCGTATGCCTTGGCAATGTCGGCTTCCGGCGGCAACGCGTCGTGCGGCTTCAGCCTGCCGTCCAGTATGTCGTCCAGCAGACCGTCAACGAGGTCGTCAACAAGTGTCCTGCGCCCCACCGACTGCCCTACTTTCGCCTTGCCCAATGCTCCCAACACTACCGAAACCGGGCCAGACGCAGTAAAAACGGCGCGAAGTGCGTCAGCGCGTGGCCTGGGCGCCCGTAACGTGCGTGTCCAGCCTGGCGAGCGTCCTGTCGATATTCTCCGGGTGGCGGCGCAGATAGCCCGCCAGACGGAGCAGGAACCTGCCGCGGACATGGCGTGCATCCCACTGTTCGGTGATGAGGGTACCGGGTACACCGTTGCCGTCAACGGCCGGCTCCAGCAGGTAACGCCACACATGCCCGTAGAAGTGGCGCCAGGCGATCCGGCGCCCCTCCTCGAACTCCGTGACGGTGTTGAGGATTTTGTAATTCACCCGGATATTCATTTCCATGCCGAACTTGGCCCCCGGTCCAAGCCGCCCCGGGCCCCTTGGCTGGGCGCCCCTGACGGTGCCCGAACCGTCGATTTCGCTGTGCAGTGCGGGCGTGGCCAGGACCTCGAAGATCCGGTCCGGCGCGGCGGCGATGAAGCGGTCGCGGGACACCAGATATCGGCTGCTCATCCGCCCAGCCTAATCGCCGGATATGGGGCAGAATTTGAGGATGCAGAATTCAAAGCGGAATTCAGGAACAGTGCAGACCCCAAACGCAGCGCAGAACACGGACACAATGCCGGCCCCCGACGCAGCGCCTGATGCAGACGCGACTCCGAGTGCGGCGCCGGGCGATGCGCGCCGGCCGCGGATCGGCATCCCCGTCCGGCTGAGCAGCTCGGCGGACCCGGACCCGCGGGTGGCCAAGGCCAACAGCCTCTTCGGCTGCATTGTCAGCCTCATCCGCGACGCCGGCGGAGAACCTGTGCTGCTCACCCCTGAATCCGTGGAGGGGCCTCCGGGGGCCAGCCTGAACGGCGCACCCGCGGGCGGAACCTCCGACGGCGGAACCTCCGACGGCGGCAAGGCGCCGGACGCGCCCAAGGCGCCGGACGCGCCCGAGGCGCTTGACGGCGTCGTACTTCCCGGCGGCGGCGACGTTAACCCGAGGCTCTACGGCGAGGAGCCGGGGCCCTCCCTCTATGACGTCAACACGGAGCAGGACCGGCTGGACATCGCGGTGGCGCGTCGCGCGCTCGATACCGGCACGCCGGTGCTGGGAATCTGCCGCGGCCACCAGCTACTCAATGTCCTCTACGGCGGAACGCTGATCCAGGACATGACGCCGGGCACCGTGCCGCACCGTCAAATCCCGGCGGCGGCCAACCGGCCCTGGGTCTGGCACGAGGTAACCATCACCCCGGGGTCCAAGGTGGCGAAGATGTATGCCGCCGTCGAAAATCCGGAAGCCGGCGGGACGGCGTCCGCCAGCGCCGGTGATGCAGCCGAGGGCAAGGCAGCGGACGATGCAGCGGCGGGTGACACGGCCGCCGTCGAGGTCAAGATCGCCTCCGGCCACCACCAGGCCGTGGACCGGGTGGCGCCGGGGCTGCTGGTAACCGCCGTGGCGGATGACGGCACAGTGGAGGCGCTGGAGGACCCCGAGCGCTGGGTCGCATCGGTGCAGTGGCACCCGGAGGCCCTGGAACTGACCGAGGAACAACGGCTTGCCCCCTTCCGGGTGTTCGTGGAGGCCTGCCGCACACGCTGACTGTCAGGCCCCCGCCCGGGGCGCCCTGACAAGCCGCATTCTCAATTTGCCGCGTTCCTTGACTGGCGGCGGCGCCCTGCTATGATCAAAATCGGAGTATGTCCTAACAAACGGACATGCACTGACATACAGGCTTCTGGACGCAGGAACCTGCAGCACAAAGGGAGCACTCAATGGCGAACCAACTACGCCTCAGCATCGACCGCTCGTCGCCGGTGCCGCTGTACCACCAGGTCGTCCAGGGCATTGAAGCTGCCATCCACACCGGCCTGCTGGAACCCGGGAGCCGGTTGGAGAACGAGATCGACCTCGCCGCCCAGTTGAACCTCTCGCGCCCCACCATGCGCAAAGCCATGGACGAACTGGTCCGTTCCGGGCTGCTCGTCCGCAAGCGGGGTGTCGGCACGCAGGTGGTGTCGAGCCAGGTCCGCCGCCCCCTTGAGCTGTCCAGCCTCTACGACGACCTGACCAACAACGGCAGCAAGCCCACCACCGAGGTGCTCACCTTCGCACACGTCGAAGCCGACGCCGCCACCCGGGAGGCCCTGCACCTCAGCGCCGGAGCCAAGGTCTACCACTTCACCAGGCTCCGGAAGGTAGGCGGCAAACCGCTGGCCCTCATGGAGAACTGGGTGCGGGACGACATCACGCACATCGACGAGGAGCTGCTGAAGACGCAGGGCCTCTACAGCATCCTGCGCAGCGGCGGCGTCAACTTCCGGCTGGCCACGCAGCGCATCGGCGCAATGGTGGCCAACGACTACCAGGCTCCGCTCCTGGAGACCGAGGCGGGCTCAGCCCTGGTGACCATGGAACGCACCGCCGTCGATGACACGGGGCGGAATGTGGAAACCGGACACCACGTCTACCGCGGCGACTCCTACAGCTTCGAAATGACACTGGTTCAGCGCTAGCAGCAGTCCAGCGCCAGCACGCAGACACGGCTTCAGCGCAGGGGCGGCGGCAGGCCTTGCCCTTGCGCGGGCCGTCGCGCGCCGGACCGACCACAACCTCCGAAAGGGACACGAACAATGGCCGAATGGGTCTACCCCCTGGGCAGTGCAGCCGAAGGCTGCTGGGACGTTTCGCTGGGAACGTCCGACTCGAAACTTGCCGTGGAAGGCTGGGAACACACGGGACTGAAGGTGGCCACGCTGGCCCCGGGCGCCGTCGTCGAACTCCCGCCCGCGGCTGAAGAGCGAATTGTCATCCCGCTGAGCGGGGCGTTCACGGCGTCCGTGGACGGGCTGGACTACCCCCTGGCCGGGCGGGCCAGTGTGTTCAGCGGCCCCACCGACGTGCTGTACACCGGAACGGACAAGGCGGTGACCGTCGCATCGTCCGACGGCGGCCGGGTTGCCATCGCGACGGCGCCCGCCAAGGTCCAGTACCCCACCCGCCTGATCACCGCGGCGGAGACGCCTGTGGAGCTTCGTGGTGCCGGGAACTGCTCGCGCCAGGTGCACAATTTCGGCACCCCCGCCGCGCTGGAAGCCGACCGCTTCATCGTCTGCGAAGTCCTCACTCCCGCCGGCAACTGGTCTTCCTACCCTCCCCACAAGCACGACGAGGAGAAGGAGGGCGAGACCCAACTCGAGGAGATCTACTACTTCGAGACGCGGGTGGCCGCTGCCCCGGGTTCCGCCGGCGCGGGCGAGAAGGCGGACGCCATCGGCTACCAGCGGGTCTACGCTTCCGACCACCGGCCCATTGACGTATCGGCCGAGGTCCGCACGGGCGATGTGGTCCTGGTGCCCTACGGCTGGCACGGCCCGGCGATGGCGGCACCCGGCTACGACATGTACTACCTCAACGTCATGGCCGGCCCCGGCCGCGTGCGCGACTGGCTCATCAGCGACGACCCGCACCACGGCTGGGTACGCCAGACCTGGGACAGGCAGAACCTGGACCCACGGCTGCCCTTCGGGGCGTAGGCACTGTTCGCGGCCCTCGCCGCGCTTTGGGCGCGGCCGTTTGGGACCGGCGGGGTGCGGGGCTAACGGGCGGCAACGGGTCCGACGTCGGCCGGTTCGGCATTGACCGAACCGGCCGCTTCCGCCTCCTCCCCCGCTGGGGACGAACTGGCCGCGGACACGGCGGCTGCATCTGCAGCCGGGGCCCGGCGGGCAGCTGCCTTGGCACGGGCGGCGGCGCCGGCCATCACCGCCAGGCCCAGCAGGGTGATCGCGGCCCCGGCCCAGATGGGCGAGGTGTAGCCCAGCCCGGCGGTGATGGTCACGCCGCCGAGCCAGGCGCCCAGCGCGTTGCCCACATTGAACGCGCCGATGTTGGCTCCGGATGCCAGCGTGGGCGCCTTGGCCGCGTACTTCATGACACGCATCTGCAGGCCGGGCACCGTGGCGAACCCGAAACCGCCCAGGAGCAGCAGGGAGGCGACGGTGAGCACCTGGTTGCCCGCGCTCAGGGCGAAAACCACCAGGACCACCACGAGGACCGAGAGCACGGCGAGCAGGGTGCGGTCGACGTCGCGGTCGGCCGCCCTGCCGCCAAGGGTGTTGCCGATAAACAGGCCCACCCCGAAGACAATCAGCAGCCACGGAACGGTGGAGGCGGCGAATCCGGAGACCTCGGTGAGGGTGAAGGCAATGTACGTGAACGCGCCGAACATGCCGCCGTAGCCGAGGACGGTCACCAGGATGGACAGCCACACCTGGCCGGAACGGAAGGCGCCCAGCTCGCTGCGCAGCCCGCCGTGTGTGGTGTCACCGGTCCCAGCCTTGGGCACCAGGGCCAGGATGCCGGCCAGCGCCAGCACTCCGATGCCCGTGATGGCCCAGAAGGTGGAACGCCAGCCTGCGGCCTGACCCAGCAACGTACCGAGCGGAACACCGAGGACATTGGCGGCCGTGAGTCCGGTGAACATGATGGCGATGGCAGCGGCCTTCCTTGCCGGCGGGACCATCCCCGCAGCAACAACCGCACCGATGCCGAAGAAGGCACCGTGTGCGAGGGCGGCAACCACCCGGCCAGCCATCATCGCCCAGTAGTCGGGGGCAATGGCGGACAGCAGGTTGCCGGCGATGAAGAGCACCAGCAGCATGGCCAGCACCGGCTTGCGCTGAAAGCGGGAGACCGCAGCGGTAAGGCCCAGCGCACCCACTACGACGGCGAGCGCATAGCCGGAGATGAACCAGCCGGCGGAGGCTTCGCTCACCCGGAAGTCCTCGGCCACTTCGGGGAGCAGGCCCATAATGACGAATTCGGTGAGTCCGATGCCGAACCCGCCAAGGGCTAGGGCTATCAGGCCAACAGGCATGGATGTGCTCCTTCGGAACTGTACTGAATGGGAAGCGCGGCGTAAGGTATTAGTTGCAGGCGCGCTATATTTCGTTGCACAAGCAAATATTGCACAAAAAGATATAGCGCGCAAGCAACTATCTGCCGGGCTCTGTTCCGAGTGAGCCGGAGAACTGAAGGAGGAGAGCCCATGGGCATCAAGGACGACGCCGTGGAGGTTCGCGCGCAGGGATGGCGCACCCTGGCGGCCCTGCACGGGCTGATTGAAGCGGAGCTGGAACGGTCGCTGCAGGGGCAGGCGCAGCTTTCCGTCGTCGAATACACCGTGCTGGACGCGCTCAGCCGGCAGGACGGGTGGCACATGCGCATGCAGCAGCTGGCGCGGGCCACGGCCCTCAGTGCCAGTGCGACGACCCGTCTCGTGAACCGGCTGGAGGACCGCGGCCTGCTGACCCGCATCCTGTGCGCGGACGACCGCCGCGGCATCTACACCGAACTCACGGACAGCGGGAGCAAACTGCTGGCAGAAGCACGGCCGGTCCACGACGCCACGCTGGAACGGACCCTTGCCGAAGCGCAGCAGGTGCCGGAGCTGGCGCCCCTGGTGGACGCCCTCCCCCGCCTCCACGCCGGCGTCTAGCTCCCCCGGCCGGCCACCCGCCGTCGGCCGCCCTTCTGACCGGCCACCCGCCGTCGGCCGCCCTTCATCGGTGTACCGGCGGCTTAGTGCACCCGGGTTCCCGCGGCGGCGTCGGTCTTTTGTTCGGCGGCGGTCGCGGCTTTGGGGATGACGCCTGCCTGGTGCTTGAAGTAGTGCTCCACGTCCTCGAGGCTCTTGTCCTTGGTTTCGGGGACGTACTTCGCGGCGAACAGTATCGCGCCCACGCCGAGGACGGCGAACACGAAGAACGTATTGGAGATGCCGATGGCGGCGAGCAGCTGCGGGAAGCCGAAGCCGATCAGGAAGTTCACGATCCAGAGCACGAAGGCCGATGCGCCCATTCCCAAGCCGCGAAGCTTCAGCGGGAAGATCTCCGAGAGCATGAGCCACGTGACCGGCGAAATGGCCCCCTGCTGGAACGCGAGGAACGTGACGGTCAGGGCCAGGATCACGTAGCCGCGGGCGGTGCCCTCGGGCAGGGCCAGCGAGAACAGGCCGATCAGCAGCAGCGCCGTGGTGGTGCCGACCTGCCCGGTGATGAGCATCCGGCGGCGCCCCACCTTGCCGAGGAGCCAGATGCCCGCGAAGGTGGCCAGCACGGAGATGACGCCGTTGGCGATGTTGGCGCTCAGGGCCGCTTCCCGGCCGAAGCCGGCATTCGCCAGAATCTGCGTGCCGTAGTACATGATGGAGTTCACGCCCGTGATCTGCTGGATCACGGCAAGGCCGACGCCGACGAAGAAGATCCGCCGCAGCCAGGGAACCTGCAGGTCCTTCCAGGACCCCATCTTGGACTTGTAGTCCTCCACGGCCATGGCCTTGACTTCTTCGAACTCCGCCGTGGCCTCGGTCCTGGAGCGGATGCGCTGGAGCACGCCGAGCGCCTCGCCGAAGCTGCCCATCGAGGCGAGCCAGCGGGGGCTTTCGGGCATGAAGGCCATGCCGATCCACAGGGCAACGGCCGGCAGCGTGGCGATGACAAGCATCCAGCGCCAAATGCCTCCGGCCTCGCCGAACGTGTTTCCGAGGTAGGCGTTGAAGATGAAGGCGAGCAGCTGGCCCGTGACGATCATGAGCTCGTTCTGCGTCACGATCCGCCCGCGCCGGGCCGACGGCGACACCTCCGCGAGGTACACCGGCACCGTCACGGACGCCCCGCCCACGGCCAGGCCCAGGATGAACCGGGCCGCCACCATGAACTCGGTGCTGGGGGCCAGGGTGCAGGACAGGGTGCCGATCAGGAAGATGGCGGCCAGGACCATGATCATCTTTCGCCGGCCGTTGCGGTCCGCCAGCCGGCCGCCGAAAAGTGCGCCGAAGGCGGCGCCGAACAGCAGCGACGACGTCACCAGGCCCTCGGCCAGCGGTGTCAGGCCCAGGTCCTCCTGCATGTAGGGCAGGGCACCGTTGATGACGCCTGTGTCGTAGCCGAAGAGCAGGCCGCCAAAAGTGGAGATGATGGTGACGGTGCGGAGCGCCCGCTGGTGTTTTAAGTCGGCCTTCCCAGAAGGCGCGAACGTCATACGCTGACCTTCTGCACGTACTGTTTCATGGTGTCCAGCTGGAAGCGGGACACCTCCTCGGCGTTCTCGTTTTCGGCGAAGACGCTGGACACCATCACCGTGTCGTCCCGGTCCAGAAACCCGATTTCCTTCAGGCCGCCGAAGAATTCGTCCCAGTTCACGTCGCCGTCGCCGATCTTCAGGTGCTGGTGGACCCGGACGGCGTTGCCCGGCGGGTTGGTGATATAGCGCAGTCCGTGGGAGGCATGGTGGTCCATAGTGTCGGCCACGTGCACCAGGCGCAGCCTGTCCCCCGCGGCACGCATGATGTCCAGCGGCGAGTTCCTCATGTGGAAGCTGTGGGAGGCCACGTAGACCATGCCGACGTTCTTCGAGTTCAGTCCGCGGATGACGCGGATCGCGGCGAGGCCTTCCTCCACGAAATCGTCCGGGTGCGGGTCGATGAGCAGGTCGATGCCTTCGCGCTCGATGATGGGGAGCAGTTCCTCCATGGAGCGGTAGAACGCGCGCTCGGATTCCTCTGCCAGTTCCGGCCGGCCACTGAACTCGGTGTTCATGGTGCTCACGCCAAGGTCGACGGCGATCTGGATGGCGCGCTTCCAGTAGCGCACTGCTGCCTCACGGGCGTCCTCGTCCGGGCCGGACCAGCGCAGCACGGGCAGGATGGACGCGATTTCGATTCCCGCGTCGGTGCACGCCTTCTTCAACTGGCCCACGAGTTCGTCATCGGCCTTGGGGTGGTTGTAGAAGGGGATGAAATCCGGGTGCGGCGTCATCTGCATGTACTTGTAGCCGAGGTCGGCCACCACCTTGGGGAATTCCAGCAGGCTGTGGCTGTGGTGGAAGGGGGTGGGATCAAGGGCGATTTTCACGAGGAACACTCCATTGTGGAAAGAGACGGATAACGAAAGGAGTTTTTGTCCAGATATCGCAACCTCGAGGGCCTCCAAGTCGCGTTATCTGGACAAAAACTCCAAGGGGTGGGCCTAGCTGTAGAGGGCGGGCTTGGCGTTCAGCTTCACGGCGACCTTCTCGCCGTTCTTCTGGGCCTCCACGCCGGCTTCGCAGCAGGCGGCCGTGGCGTAGCCGTCCCAGGCGCTGGGTCCGCCGATTTCGCCGCGGAGCGCGGCGTCCACCCAGGCTTGGATTTCGACGTCGTATGCGGCGCCGAAGCGCTCCTCGAATCCGGGCGTGACGTTGCCGCCCCAGCGGCCGTTGCTGCGCAGATACGGGCCGCTGTCGCCGCCGATGCTGACGATGCCGTCCTCAAAGGAGGCCTGGGTGGCCACTTCGTAGCCGAACTTGGCGTTCACGTAAATTTCGACGTCGGCCAGGACACCGGATTCGGTTTCGATCAGGACGTGCTGGGGGTCATGCTGGCCGGCCGGGGCGTTCTTCGTGGCCTTGCCGAGGCGGACCTGGACGGAGGTGATCTCTTCGCCGGTGAAGAAGCGGATCGCGTCAAACTCGTGGACCACGGAGTCGTTGATGAGCATCTCGTTGGTGAAGCCGGCCGGCGTGCTCGGGTTGCGGTGCTGGTGGTGCAGCATCAAAAGCTCGCCGAGCTCGCCACTGCGGATCATCGAGCCTAGGGCCGCGTATTCGGCGTCGAAGCGGCGCATGAAGCCCACCTGGATGCGCTTGCGGCCCAGCTTCTCCTCGGCCTGGACGATCTTCCACGACGATTCAGCGTCCGGGGTCAGCGGCTTCTCGCACAGGATGGGAATGTCCCTCGGGATGGCCTTGAGCAGGATCTCTTCGTGCAGGAAGCCCGGGGTGGCGATGAGGACGGCGTTGACGTCGCCGTTGTTCAGCGCCTCTTCGGCGTCGGCCAGGGCCACGGCCCCGGGAATGCCTTCGACGGCGGCCTGGGCGCGGGCCAGGTCAACATCGACGACGGCGGCAACTTCAGCGCCGTGGATGCGCTTGCTGAGGCGCTGGATGTGGTCCGCGCCCATGCGGCCGGCGCCGATAACGGCGACGCGAAGGGTTTCAGTCATTGTTCTTTCCTTACGATTGGAATGCCGGGGGCTAGTTGACCGCGGTGCGGGAGCCGCAGGACAGCAGGTAGTTCCTGGTGCGCTTGGCGATGGGCATCGGAACATCGAAGGCCACCGGGTACATGTCCTGCTCGACGATGCCGAAGATCGGCCGGTCCAGGGCCTCGACGGCTTCGATGACAGCGCGCAGGTCCGGCAGGCCGTTGGGCGGTTCCGTCATGACGCCGGCCAGGTTCGCCGCAGCCCAGGTCATGTTTTCCTCGTTGACCTTCTTGAGGACGTCCGGGTTGATCTGCTTCAGGTGCAGGTACCCGATCCGGTCCGGGTAGTTCTTGATGAGCTCCAGGCTGGAGGCGCCGCAGTATTCCGCGTGGCCGGTGTCCAGGCACAGGTTGAGGTACTTCGGGTCGGTCGCGCCGAGCAGCGTTTCGATGTCTTCCTGGGCTCCGACGTGCGAGTCGGCGTGGGAGTGGAACTGCTGCTTGAGGCCGAAGTCCTCGAGCAGCGTCTTTCCGAGGCGGTTGTGGCCGGCGAAGAGGTCGGCCCAGGCCTTGTCGCTGAGCGTGCCGCTCTCCACGGCCTCACCTGTGACGTCATCACGCCACATGGCCGGGATGACCACGATGTGCTCGCCGCCCATGGCTGCGGTGAGTTCGGCGACCTTGCGTGCCGGTTCCCAGGCGGTCTCCCACTGGTCCAGGCCGCGGTGGAACGCGGTGAAGACCGTGCCGGCGCAGACCAACAGGCCCCGCTGCTTCAGTTCCTCGGCGAGCCGGGTGGGGTCGTTAGGCAGGTAGCCGTAGGGGCCCAGCTCGATCCACTTGTAGCCGGACTCTGCCACCTCGTCGAGGAAACGCTCCCACGGGGTCTGCTTGGGGTCATCCGCAAACCACACGCCCCAGGAGTCGGGCGCGGTGCCGATGATCAGCTTGTTCTCTGTCATGACTGTTCCTTCTCATCGATTGCTCCGCAGACGCCCCTATGGACGCTCAAAACGGCGATTACGGAGCAGTCGATGGTGGTTATGGGTGGCGGTGGGGCTTAGTTGGAGGGGAAGTTGTAGGAGGCGCCGGAGGCGTGGGTGGGTTCGGGCCAGCGGGAGGTGATGACTTTGCCGCGGGTGTAGAAGGAGACGCCTTCGGGGCCGTAGATGTGTTTGTCGCCGAAGAGCGAGGCTTTCCAGCCGCCGAAGGAGTGGTAGGCCACGGGGACGGGCAGGGGCACGTTGATGCCGATCATGCCCACGGTGACGGAGCGCTGGAACTTGCGGGCGGCTGCGCCGGAGGAGGTGAAGATGGCGGTGCCGTTGCCGTAGGGGTTGGCGTTGATCAGCTTGATGCCGTCTTCCAGGGTGTCGACGCGGACGACGACAAGGACGGGTCCGAAGATCTCCTCCTGGTAGGCGGTCATTTCGGTTTTGACGTGGTCCAGGACCGTCGGCCCGACCCAGAAGCCGTCTTCATGGCCGGGGACGACGAGGTCGCGGCCGTCCACGACCATCGCAGCCCCGGCGGCTTCGGCTTCGGTGACGATCCTGACGATGCGTTCCTTGGAAGCGGGCGTGATGACCGGGCCCATTTCGGCGCCGGGCACGGTGCCGTTGTCGACCTTCACGGCGACGGCGCGTTCTTCGACCTTCTTAACCAGCAGGTCCGCGGCGTCTCCGACGGCGACGGCGACGGAGATGGCCATGCAACGCTCACCGGCGGAGCCGAACGCGGCGGCCGCGAGGTGGTCGGCGGCGTTGTCCAGGTCGGCGTCGGGCAGGATGATGGCGTGGTTCTTCGCCCCGCCGAGGGCCTGGACGCGCTTGCCGTGGGCGGTGGCGGTCTCGTGGACGTACTGGGCGATCGGGGTGGAGCCGACGAAGGAGATGCCGTCCACGTCCGGGTGGGTCAGGAGCCCGTCGACGGTTTCCTTGTCGCCGTGCAGGACCTGGAACACGCCGTCGGGCAGCCCGGCGTCCTTCCAGAGCCTGGCGAGCAGCAGGGAGGCGGAGGGGTCGCGTTCGGAGGGCTTGAGGATGAACGCGTTGCCGGTGGCGATCGCCATCGGGGCCATCCACAGCGGGACCATGACGGGGAAGTTGAACGGGGTGATGCCGGCGACGACGCCGAGGGGTTCGCGGAAGGAGAAGACGTCGATGCCGGTGGAGACCTGGTCGGAGTAGTCGCCCTTGAGCAGGGACGGGATGCCGCAGGCGAATTCGATGACTTCCAGGCCGCGGCCGATCTCGCCCTTGGCGTCGGAGAGGACCTTGCCGTGCTCGGCGGTGATCAGCCCGGCGAGTTCGTTCACGTGCTCGGCGACGAGTTCGCGGAACTTGAACAGCACGGCGGTGCGCTTGGCCAGGGAGATGTCGCCCCAGGTATCGGCGGCCTTGCGTGCGGCGGCGACGGTGGTGTCCAGGTCTGCCCGGTTGGCCAGGCGCAGCTCCGCGCTGACCTGCCCGGTGGCCGGGTTGTAGACGGGGGTGGTGCGGTCGCCCTCACCGGAGGTCTCGGCACCGTTGATGAAGTGGTTGATGGTGGTGGTGACGGTCGTCGTTGACATAGAGATGACTTCCTTGGTCTGGGTCTTGGGAGAGGCTGGGGAAGGTTAGCCGAGCAGCTTGCGCTGGCGGGACTTGTGGTCGGTGTAGGTCTTGTAGGCCTGCCGGGTGGAGCCAAGTTCAGACACTGCGGAGACGGGCACGTCCCACCAGGATTCGGAGCTCGGGGCGTCCAGCAGCGGGTCGGATTCGACGTGGATCACAATCGGGCCGCCGCGCTCCGGGGCGGCCTTGGCGTCACGGATGGCCTGTTCGAGTTCGGCGATGGCCTTCTCCCCGGGCTCGATCCGGATCACCTTCACGCCCAGGGACTCGGCGTTCAGGGCCAGGTCCACCGGGAGGGTCTCGCCCTCGTCGAACGAGTGCTTCTCTTCGTCCAGGGCCCGGTACTGGGTGCCGAAGCGCTGCGAGCCGAGGGATTCGGAGAGCGAGCCGATGGAGGCGTAGCCGTGGTTCTGGATCAGGACCACAATCAGCTTGATGCGTTCGGCGACGGCGGTAACAAGTTCGGTGTGCATCATCAGGTAGGAGCCGTCCCCGACCATCACGACGACGTCACGCTGGGTACCGCCCGCTGCGGCCTCGGCAAGCGCTGCGCGCTTGACGCCCAAACCGCCGGGGATTTCATAACCCATGCAGGAGTAGGCGTATTCGACGTGGTAGCCGAACGGGTCGCGGACCCGCCACATCTTGTGCAGGTCCCCGGGCAGGGACCCGGCGGCGCAGATGACCACATCGGAGGCGTCCATGGCCCGGTTGGTGGCGCCGATGATCTCGTTCTGCGCCGGCAACGGACTGAACCTCGTGTCGAAGGCTTCGTCCACCGTGGTGTTCCAGCGCTGCTTCTCCGCAGCGATCTTCTGCTCCAGGTCGGCGCCCACGCGGTAGCCGCCCAGGGCCTGGTTGAGCTTGACGAGGGCCTTGCGGGCGTCGGCGACGATCGGCAGCGAGGTGCCGTGCTTGTAGGCGTCAATCGGCGCGACATTGATGTTGATGAACTTCAGGTCCGGGTTCTGGAACGCGGTCCGGGAGGCGGTGGTGAAGTCCTCGTAGCGGGTGCCGATGCCGATGATCAGGTCAGCTTCCGCGGCGATGGCGTTGGCCGCCGTCGTGCCCGTGGAGCCGATCGCGCCGAGGGAGTACTGGTGGTCCCAGGGCAGGACGCCGACGCCGGCCTGCGTGTTACCCACCGGAATGCCGGTCAGTTCGGCGAACCTGGCGAGTTCCTCGTGGGCGTAGGCGTAGAGGACGCCGCCGCCGGCGATGATCAGCGGCCGCTTCGCGGCCCGGATCGCTTCGGCGGCGCGTCGGATGTCGTCGTCGTCCGCTTCCGGGCGGCGGATCCGCCACTCCCGCTCGGCCAGGAACTCCTCGGGGACGTCGAAGGCCTCGGCCTGGACGTCCTGGGGCAGCGAGATGGTGACCGCGCCGGTCTCGGCCGGGTCGGTCAGGACGCGCAGGCCGTGGTGGAACGCGGAGAACAGCTGCTCCGGGCGGGTGACCCGGTCAAAGAACTTGGACAGCGGCCGGAACGCGTCATTGACCGTCAGGTCATAGGCGTAGGGCTGTTCGAGCTGCTGCAGCACCGGATCCGCCGCCCGCGTGGCGAACGTGTCCGACGGCAGCAGCAGGACCGGCAAACGGTTCGTGGTGGCCAAAGCGGCACCAGTGAGCAGGTTCGAGGAACCCGGTCCGATGGAGGTGCTGACCGCGAACGTCTGCCGGCGTCGGGTGTGCCGGGCGTACCCGACGGCCTGGTGGGACTGGGCCTGCTCATTGCGGCCCTGGTAGTACGGCATGATCCGCGGATCGAGCTGCTGGTACTGCTTCAGGGCCTGGCCCACACCGGCCACGTTGCCGTGCCCGAAAATACCAAACATGCCCGGGATCAGGCGTTCACGGAAATCGACCCCGCCCACGGAATCAACGGTGTACTGCTTGGAAAGATATTCGACCACGGCCTGCGCCACGGTCATCCGGCGGGTTCCAGTTCCCATCGTTTACTCCGATACTTCTGCGGTGAGGGCTGATGTGGTGTGGTGGAGGAGTGAGGCGGCCGCGGCAACGGCGCCGGAGACATCGCCGTCAGCCGGGTACAGCAGTGTCCGGCCGACCGTGAGTCCCTGCACGCCGGGCAGGGCCAGGGCGGCTCCCCAGGTGGCGAACACCTCGTCCTGGGTGCCCGCAGGGTCCCCGCCCAGCAGCACGGTGGGCATGGTGGTGGCGGCCATGACGCGTTCCATCTCAGCCACGACCGGCAGCTTCATCCAGGTGTAGGCGCTGGTGGAACCCAGGCCCTCGGCAATGGCGATGGATTTGATCACGGCGTCCGGGCTCAGGTCGTTGCGGACCCGGCCGTTTTCGCGGACGGACAGGAAGGGCTCCACCATGGCGATGAGCTTGCGCTCGGCGAGGGAATCGATCGCCTTCGCGGTGGCTTCGAGCAGGGAGACGGTGTCCGGGTCGCCGAGGCAGATGCGGGTCAGCATCTTGCCGCCGTCCGCGCCCAGTTCCTGCAGGGCAGCGGCGGTGTGCCCGGTGAAACGGTCATCGAACTCGTTGACCAGGCCGGCGAGGCCGCCGCGGTTCATCGACCCGAAGACCAGCTTGCCCTCCAGGGCGCCCAGGAGCAGCAGGTCATCCATGATGTCCGGGGAAGCCAGGATGCCGTCCACTGCCGGGTTGGCCAGCGCGAGCTGCAGGCGGTCCAGCAGCTGGCGGCGGTCCGCCATGGCCACCGGGTCATTGCCGACGGAGAGGGCACCGCGGGCCGGGTGGTCGGCCGCGACAATAAAATTCTGCCGGCCGTGCTTCAGGCCGGGGTGGCGGCGCCGGGCCTTGGCAGCCCGGGAGATGGCCGAAGGGTCTTCGAGCCGGATAGTGCTCAGGTGCTCGTACCGGCGGGGGTCATCATCCACCGCCAGGGTAGCGGTGCCGGGATTGAGGCTCACAGGGCCGCTCCTTCGGGAACAGAAATGGTGGGAACAGCATCGCCGGGAACCAGACGTCCGCGCTCGGCGAGCAGCGAGGTGACCTCGGCCGGCGTCGGCATCGCATCGGCGCAGGACAGCCTGGAGGCGACAATCGCGCCGGCCGCGTTCGCGAAGTCCAGGACCTGGGCAAGCGGCCAGCCTGAAAGCAGGCCGTGCACGAAGGCGCCGCCGAAGGAGTCACCGGCACCGAGGCCGTTGACGGTCTCGACCGGGACGGGTGCGGAGACCACCCGCTCGGTGCGGGTCTTGGCCATCACGCCCTCAGGGCCGAGCTTGACGACGGCGATTTCGACGCCGGCGTCCAGCAGGCGGTCCGCCTGCTCATCCGGGGTGCCCGGGCCCACGGCTACGGAGCATTCCTGGTCGTTGCCGATAGCCACCGTGACGTGGGGCAGGATCCGGGCCACCTGCTCCCGGGCTTCCTCCTCGGAGGCCCAAAACATGGGCCGGTAGTCGAGATCCAGGATGGTGTACTGGCCATCCTTCAGGCCGGTGCGCGGCCGGGCTTCGTGGGCCGAAATGTGCGCCCCACGGCTCGGCTCCTGGCAGAGGCCGGTGACCGTGGACCAGAATATCTGCGCGTCCCGGATCGCTTCCGTGTCGAGCTCCTCGGCCTTGATCTGCAGGTCCGGGGCGGTGGGGAAACGTCCGTAGAAGTACAGCGGAAAATCATGCGGCGGCTGGATCGCGCAGAACGTTGCCGGCGTCTGCAGGCCCTGGACCGGGCTGACGAAGGAATCGTCAACGCCGAACTTCTCCAGTTCGCCGTGCAGGTACTTACCAAACGGGTCATCGCCGGTGCGGGTGATGACACCTGTCCGGTGGCCATGGCGGGCGGCAGCAACAGCAACGTTGGATGGCGAGCCGCCGAGATACTTGCCGAAGGACCGGACATCCTCCAGTCCCACCCCGATGTCGTTCGGGTAGATATCAACGCTGATTCGCCCGATCGTGAGCAGTTCGTGGGTCACGGTGATCGTGGACCTTTCTTTTGGATCTCAACCTCTAAGCAGCCGAACGGCCAAGGCTCCGGCGTTCCGCGGGCCCCGTGAGCGGGACCACATGAACTACTGTGCCCTAGAATTTATGTCCTGTCAAAGGTTTGTACTGACATACTTACAACAAGCAGAACTGGTTCCAGAATGCGGAGTTGATGGACCCGCAAACGGAAGCGGGGAAGCATAGTATGTCCACCCTTATTTCTTTGGTACGGCGAGTTCACCCGTAACGTACTGGGCGCGGCCGAACCCGAAGGACCAGTCCCCCGCGGTGTTCTCGACGTAACCGATAAAGACGTCCTCGCCGGCGACTCCCAGTGCGGCCAACTTCTCCGCCACCGCCGCGAAAAGACGCTGCTTCGCCTCCTGGCTGCGCCCGCCCTGGGTAAAGATCTGGATCATGATGACGCCGCGCGTGCGCTCGAAGCCAAGGCCCGCGTCCTGCGCCACGATCTGGCCCGGCGCATGCTCGGTGACGATGTGGAAGTAGTCGCGCTCCGGGATCCCATATTCAGCCAGGATGGCGTCATGGATTCCCCGGCTGAGGCCATTGAGTTCATCCCGGCTGCGGCCGGAGTGGAGGTCGATTCGTACGAGAGGCATATCGTTCCTTTGATAGTTTGTCTTTACATACTATCAAAGTACGCGGCCACTCAGTTGGGTGTAACGGACGACGGCGGCCGGTGACCTTCACGGGGAAGGTCACCGGCCGCCGTCGGACGTTTGATCTTGTGGAACAGGGATGCTGCGGTGCAGGGATCTTGTGGTGCGGGCGCTACTTGGCCAGCACTTCCTCGAGCCGCTCGTAGCCCTCGCGGAGTCCGGCCTCCATGCCAGACTGGGCCATCCCGTCGCGGGCCTCCATGCTGGGATAGACGGAATGCGCCCGCAGCCGGCACCTGCCCCCGCCCAGGTCCTCGAAGCTCATGAATTCGATGCTGACGGTGTCCGGGTAGCCGCTGAACTCGAAGGTCTGGATGGCGAAGTCGTTTTCGCGGACGGTATGGAAGATGCCGCTGAAGGCGTACGTCACCCCGTCCGGGCCGGTGTGGCTGTACAGGTACGTGCCTCCGGAACGGAAGTCGTAGTGGTCGATATCAATCTTCGTGCCGCGCGGGCCCAGCCACTGCCCGATCAGCCCAGGCTCCTTGTGCGCGCGGAACACGTCCGAAACCGGGAAATCGAACTCCCGCTCAAAGTCGATGAACGGGACGCCGTCTGGGACGGTGAGTTTAAGTGCGTTGCTCATGATCGGTCCTTCCTGGCTGGTGCCAAACGGTAGACCTCAAACGGTCCGGGGGCAATGGTTAAAAAGAAACGCGGGGTCACTCTGCGCCCAATCCGGGGGGTGGATTGGGCTGGGAGTGACCCCGCGTTGCCTGAAGTGAGGCTTAGAGCGCTGCGTAGACTTCGCGCAGCAGCTTGGCGGTCTCGGACGGCGTCTTGCCGACCTTGACGCCAGCAGCCTCAAGGGCTTCCTTCTTCGCCTGGGCCGTACCGGCGGAACCGGAGACGATGGCGCCTGCGTGGCCCATGGTCTTGCCTTCCGGCGCGGTGAAGCCTGCCACGTAGCCGACGACCGGCTTGGTGACGTTGGCCTTGATGAAGTCGGCTGCACGCTCTTCGGCGTCGCCGCCGATTTCGCCGATCATCACGATGGCCTTGGTCTCCGGGTCAGCCTCGAACGCAGCCAGGGCGTCGATGTGGGTCGTGCCGATGATGGGGTCACCGCCGATGCCGATGGCCGTGGAGAAGCCGAGGTCGCGCAGTTCGTACATCATCTGGTAGGTCAGCGTGCCGGACTTGGAGACCAGGCCGATGGGGCCCTTGCCGGTGATGTTCGCCGGGGTGATGCCCACGAGGGCCTCGCCCGGGGTGATGATGCCGGGGCAGTTCGGTCCGATGATGCGGGTGACCTGGTTGCCGTCGGCGTCGACCTTGGACTGTGCCAGTGCCCAGAACTCGGCGGAGTCCTGGACCGGCACGCCTTCGGTGATGACGACGACCAGGCCGATGCCGGCCTCGATGGCTTCAACAACGGCGTTCTTGGTGAATGCCGGCGGAACGAAGACGATGGAGACGTCTGCGCCGGTCTCTGCCATGGCTTCCTTGACGGTGCCGAAAACGGTGATCTCGTTTTCGCCGTGCAGGACGGTGGTGCCGGCCTTGCGGGCGTTGACGCCGCCCACGATGTTGGTGCCGGCCTTGAGCATGAGGGCGGTGTGCTTGGTGCCCTCGCCGCCCGTGATGCCCTGGACGATGACCTTGGAGTCCTTGTTCAGATAAATAGACATGTTTTCTTTCCTAGATCTCGACAGGCTCGATCAGCGGGCGTTGGCGAGCTCGGCGGCCTTGTCGGCGCCCTCGTCCATGGTGGCGGCCAGGGTTACCAGCGGGTGGTTGGCCTCGGCGAGGATGCGGCGGCCTTCTTCGACGTTGTTGCCGTCGAGGCGGACAACCAGCGGCTTGTTGGCGGAGTGGCCCAGCTCGGCCAGTGCGCCCACGATGCCCTTGGCGACAGCGTCGCAGGCGGTGATGCCGCCGAAGACGTTGACGAACACGGACTTGACCTGGTCGTCGCCCAGGATGACGTCGAGGCCTGCGGCCATGACCTCGGCGGAGGCTCCGCCACCGATGTCCAGGAAGTTGGCGGGCTTGACGTTGCCGTGGTTCTCGCCGGCGTAGGCGACGACGTCCAGGGTGGACATGACGAGGCCTGCACCGTTACCGATGATGCCGACTTCGCCGTCCAGCTTGACGTAGTTCAGGTCCTGCGCCTTGGCCTTTGCCTCGAGCGGGTCTGCGGATTCCTTGTCCTCAAGCTGGGCGTGCTTGGGGTGGCGGAATTCGGCGTTCTCGTCGAGCGTGACCTTGCCGTCGAGGGCGACGATTTCGCCCGCGCCGGTCTTGACCAGCGGGTTGACCTCAACGAGGGTGGCGTCTTCCTTCTTGAAGACGTCCCAGAGCTTCAGAATGACGCCGGCGACCTTGCCGCGCAGTTCTTCAGCGAACCCGGCGGCGGCGACGATTTCGTCAGCCTTGGCCTGGTCGATACCCACGGCGGGGTCGATGGCTACCTTGGCCAGGGCCTCGGGCCGCTCAACGGCGAGCTGCTCGATCTCCATACCGCCTTCTACCGAGCACATGGCCAGGTAGTTGCGGTTGGCCCGGTCCAGGAGGACGGAGAAGTAGTATTCCTCGGCGATGTCTGCACCCTGGGCGATCATCACCTTGTTGACGGTGTGGCCCTTGATGTCCATGCCCAGGATGCTGGTGGAGTGCTCAAGGGCCTCGTCAGCGGACTTGGCAACCTTGACGCCGCCGGCCTTGCCGCGGCCACCGACCTTAACCTGTGCCTTGACGACAGTTACGCCGCCGATCTTCTCGGCAGCTGCCTTTGCTTCTTCAGGGGTGTGCGCCACGATGCCGGCGAGCACGGGTACACCGTGCGCTTCGAACATATCGCGCGCCTGATATTCAAACAGGTCCACGGTTTGTGTCCTTCTACGTCGAAGTAGTTTCTGTACAGCCGGACAGCACCAAATGGTGCGGACCGGGCTGCGGAATTTAAGCGCCCTGCGGCAGGTCCGGAAACGAGCCACGCGGCGCAATGCTCCTGTGGGAACTCTAGTCCTTTGGAGGGACCGGCCCGTTCCAGACTACCTGTTCTGTGAGTAACGACACTATTCTATGCACCGTAGAAAAACCCCGGGATTACGGGGTTTTTGGGGCCTTGGCGGGTGCCGTTTGGACGTTTTTGCCCTTCGCGGAGATGAGTTCGTAATGATCCCGGCTGATGAAGAAACCGACGCCGCCCGTGACGTTTCCGCAGGCCACCCCCGAGCGGTAGGCGGAGCACCGCAGGCCGTTCCGTTCGACGTTGCCGCCGTCGGGCAGGACGGGAAGTTTGGAGACGGGCCCGTTGGGGGTGCCCTTGGGTCCGTATTCGGCTTCCATCTGCGTGACGCCGGACCGGCATTCCCCGTACCGGGCCTTGTCGGGTGTCACGAGTGCCGCGCCGCCGAGGTAGCCGAGCCCGGTCCCGGAGCAGTCGTCGCCGATGTCCGCGGCTGCTGGCGCCGGGTACGCCGCGAGCTCGCAGTGCGCCACGGGCACGGTGTCCAGTTTCGCGTTGCCGGAATCACTGAAGTTGTTGGTTTCGTAGGGCAGGTTCAGGTGCGGCCCGCGGGCAGACGTCAGCGTGCACACGATGTTCCGGTCCGCGGTGACAAATGCCAGCACGTCCTCGCCGGCGGCAAAGGCAGCCGGGTCAGTAAGCGGGGCCTGTTTCAGCTGTTCGAGTGCGGGCAGGGGCGCCGGCGGGGTGTACTCCGGATCGGCCACGGTTACGGAACAGCCGGCCAGGCTCATCGCAAGCAGGGCGGCCAGGAACGCGGCCAAGCCGGCAACCACTCGTTCCCGACGGCGCACCCGCACGCTCAGGCGTCGATCTTGGTCAGCGGCGCGTACCGGAGCAGCAGCCGCTTCTCCCCGACGTCGAACTTCACCTTCGCTACGGTCTTGTCCCCGGCGCCTTCGACGGCGAGCACTGTGCCGTTGCCGAAGCTGGTGTGGTTGACCTTGTCCCCCACGCTGACCGCAATGACTTCCTTCTGCGGCTGCACGCGGTTTTTCGCGACGGCGGCGGGGACGTCGGCGTTGAAGCCGGCGGAGGAATCGGCGCGGTTGCCGCGGGCCGTTCCGGCACCCCAGAAGGATCCGCTGTACCTGTTGGATCCGATGGAAGCCCCGTTCCCCCAGCCGCCGACCTGCCGGCTGGTGCCCTCGCGCTTCCATTCGACGAGCTCGGAAGGAATCTCCTCGAGGAACTGGCTGGCCGGGTTGTACTGGCTCTGGCCCCACATGTTGCGGACCTCGGAACGGGTGACGTAAAGGCGCTTCCGGGCGCGCGTCAGGCCCACGTAGGCGAGCCGCCGCTCCTCCGCCAGTTCCTTGGGGTCCGTGGCCGAACGCTGGTGCGGGAAGAGTCCGTGCTCCATGCCGGTCAGGAACACCACCGGGAATTCGAGGCCCTTGGCCGTGTGCAGCGTCATGAGCGTGACCACGCCCAGCCGCTTGGCCTCTGCCACCGCGGCGTCGATGTCCGCGCCGGGGGCGTCAGGGATCTGGTCGGCGTCGGCCACGAGGGACACCTGCTCCAGGAAGGCCTCGAGGGATCCTTCGGGGTTCTCCTGCTCGTATTCACGCACGACGGCGACAAGCTCGGCGAGGTTCTCCACCCGCGACTCGTCCTGCGGATCGTTGCTGGAGCGCAGGGTGGCGAGGTAGCCGGTCTGCTCCAGCACGGCCTCGAGGGCGGCTGCAGCGCCGGAGCCTGCCGCGACCTCGGCGAGGTCGTCCAGGAGCTTCACGAAGCCGAGCACCGCGTTGACGGAGCGGGTGGCCATGCCGGGCGCCTGGTCGGCGCGGCGGGCGGCGGCGATGAACGAGGTGCGTTCCCGCTCGGCGAGGGCCGCCACTGCTCCTTCTGCCCGGTCCCCGATCCCGCGCTTGGGTTCGTTGAGGACTCGGCGGAGGTTGACGTCGTCGTCCGGGTTGACCAGCACGCGGAGGTACGCGAGGGCGTCCTTGATTTCCTTGCGCTCGTAGAACCTGGTGCCGCCCACCACCTTGTACGGCAGGCCGACGCGCACCAGGACATCTTCGATGGAGCGCGACTGGGCGTTGGTGCGGTAGAAGATGGCGACGTCGCCGGGGCGGAGGTTGTCCTCGTCCTGGAGCCGGTCGATTTCCTTGGCGATGAACTGCGCTTCGTCGTGCTCGTTTTCGCCCACGTAGCCGATGATCTTGTGGCCCTCGCCCTCCGCGGTCCAGAGTCGCTTCTCGGGGCGGTTGGGGTTGCGGGAGATGACGGAGTTGGCTGCGCTCAGGATGTTCTGGGTGGAGCGGTAGTTCTGCTCCAGCTTGATGGTGTGGGCGTCGGGGTAGTCCTTCTCGAATTCCACGATGTTGCGGATGTCCGCACCGCGGAATGCGTAGATGGACTGGTCGGAGTCGCCAACGACGGTCAGTTCCGCCGCTCCCGGCCCCTCGCCGACGATTTCGCGCACCAGGGCGTACTGCGCGTGGTTGGTGTCCTGGTATTCGTCCACCAGGACGTGCCGGAAGCGGCGCCGGTAGGAGTCAGCGAGCGCCGGGAAGGCCCGGAACATGTACACGGTCTGCGCGATCAGGTCGTCGAAGTCCATGGCGTTGGCCTGGCGCAGCCGCTGGGTGTAGCCCTTGAAGACGTCCGCCACGGCGCTCTCGAAAGGGTCACTGTGGTTGGCTGCGGACGCGAAGGAATCGTCGTCGATCAGTTCGTTCTTGAGTGCGGAGATCTTGTGCTGGATGGCCTTGGGCGCGAACTTCTTGGGGTCCAGGCCCAGGTTCTTGGCCACCAGCGTGATCAGCCGCAGGGAGTCCGCGGAGTCGTAGATGGAGAAGTTGGATTTCAGGCCGACGTTGGCCGCCTCGCGGCGCAGGATCCGGACGCAGGACGAGTGGAACGTGGAGATCCACATGGCTTTGGCCCTGCCGCCCACGAGGGCCTCGATGCGTTCACGCATTTCGGCGGCGGCCTTGTTGGTGAACGTGATGGCCAGGATCTCGCCGTGGTGGGCCCGCTTGGTGGCGATCAGGTAGGCGATCCGGTTGCTGAGGACGCGGGTTTTGCCGGAGCCGGCTCCGGCCACGATCAGCAGTGCGCTGCCTGAGTGCTTGACCGCCTCTTCCTGCTGGGGGTTCAGGCCCGCCAGCAGCGCCCCGGCGTCAGGGAGGTGGTGCCGGGCATGTTCCCCGCCCGGGCCCGCATCGACCGGGCCGGATGCCGGGCCAACCCCCCGGTGGCCTGCGGATTCACCCGGGCCGGTGCCGAACGCGGGCGTCATCAGCCCTGTTTCGGGGCGCGACTTGGTGATGGCACCGGCGTGGGAACCAGCCTTGAACGGACCGTCAGCGTAGGGGTCAAACAACATATCCATGGTGACTACAAGTCTAGGCGGTGGGGCTGACACTGGGATCCGCACTGTGGATAACCCACGCGCCGGGCGTGACGGGGCACCCAAAAGCGACCGCCGGGAGCCGGCGGAAAACCTAGTCGACAGAGCCTGACTCGAGGGCGGCACGCAACTGGTGCACCGCCGTCGTTCCTCCCGCCATGAACCATTCCAGGCCGTTGACGTGGACGCTGCCGGCGAGGCCTCCGGCCGCCGTAACGATGGCTTTCCCGGGGAGCCAGTCCCATTCGGGGCAGCTGTGCTGGAACCAGCAGCCAAGCTGCCCGTCAGCGACGCGCCCCAGGTCGCACGAGCCGGACCCGAGCATCCGCAGCGTCGCGGCCGACGTCGCGGCGGCGTGCCACGGCATGGCGCACATCGGGTCGGAGAGCCAACGCGGGTGGATGTAGGTGGCGGCGCCGAGATGGGAAACGTCTGCGGCGTTGCGGTTGGCCCCGTCCTCCCGAAAGGTGGTGACGGGATCACCGTTGAGGGTGGTGGGGTGCTGCTTGCCGCCGATCCAGAGCTTGTCCTCCTCGGGCTGGAATATGGCGCCGAGCAGCACATCGGATTCGTCTTTGAGGGCGATGGCCGAGCACCAGTAGGTGGAGCCCTGCAGGAAGTTGTACGTGCCGTCCACCGGGTCGATGACCCAGGTCCGCCCGCTGCTGCCGTGCACCGCGGCGCCTTCCTCGCCCAGGACGCCGTCGTCCGGGCGGCAGCGCTGCAGCTGCTCCAGCACATAGGCTTCGGCGGCGTGGTCCGCCGCGGTGACGACGTCGGAGATCGAGGTCTTGCGCTGGGCGTCGAGGCCGCCCTGCCGCATCAGCAGTGCCAGCTGCCCGGCCTCGCGGACCAGCTCGGCCGCCAGTTCGTAGTCGTCGAGCTCGGGGCTCAGGTTGGTGGCGCTGTGTCTACCCAGTTTGTGTCTGCCCAGTTCCGTCACGGTTCCCACCCTATCGGCGCCGGGCATGCGCTGCACAGCAGGCTTGGTCTGCACAGCAGCTTGATCTGCGGCGGGCGATAATGGACGCATGGCCAAAACACCTGCACAGCGGATCAAGAAGCACGGCGCGAAGGCCGCAGTACCCCAGCACCACCTGCCGCCGGTGATCAATCGAGGCACGGACCGCACGCCCGCGAAGGCGCAGAACAACGCCAACCTCATCGTCATCGCCGGCGTGGTGGCCAGCCTGTTCCTGTTCTGGTACGTCCACCTGCTGACGTTGAACCAGCTCACCCAGTTGTCCGGCGGGCTGGCCATGCCCGATTCCCTGGTCGGCGGCTTCGACGCGGGCTACATCGAACAGCTCCGCCGGGCCCTGGACGGGGATGCCCGGGGCCAGCTCAACTACGTCCACAAGACGGCGGGCACCCTGTTTCCGCTGATCTTCGCCTTCACCTGGCTGCTGCTGATCGGCACCAACGTGGCCAACAAGGCGCTGCGCTGGGCGCTCTGGGCGCTGCCGCTGCTGTTCGTAGCGGTCCGGCTGTGGGGCAACGCCACCATCGATTCCATGATCGCTGCGGTAAACCTCGACGGCGGCCAGGTCGCCCTGGCGTCCGGCCTCACCGTGGCCGGCTGGGTACTGTTCGTGGCCAGCCTTCTCGCCGGCGGCGCCGCCGTGTTCCTGGGGCGCCGGTCCGCAAAGAAAACCCCGCAACCGGAAGCCTAAGCGCCCCGCGCCGCCTGGGCCCGGGCGTAGGCCTTGCGTACCTGCCGTTCCCGCCGGACGCGCTGGGCGATGACCAGGCCGGCGGCGGCCAGACCGATGGTGATGGGGTAGCCCATCAACCGCTCAAGAGTTCCGGGCTCGGGGACGTCCAGGCCGGTGACGGCTGCCGTGACGAGCGCGGCCGCGGACACTCCGCCGCTGGCCAGCACGAACCAGCCCAGTGGCGACTGCCGAAGCCACAGCGCGCCGAGCAGCAGCAAGGCCAGTGATCCGGCGATGAAGTACATCACCGCCCCGGCGTAGTGCCAGCCCGATTCCAGGTCCTCCGGGACCAGCCCCACGATGATCGTGCCGGTGCCGGCCGTCCCGGTGAGGATCCGGGCCGCCACCGCCGTGTACCAGGGCACTTCCCCGGAGTGGCTGGCCGCCACCCGCACCCCGGGCCGGGCGGCCACGCGCAGCAGCGCCGAGCTCAGCAGCAGCGCGCCCAGCAGCATCCCCAGGCCCTGCACCACGAAGGAGGAATTCATCAGCGCGTGCAGCGGCGAACAGATGCTGCGGCCGCTGTAGATTCCGCACGTGACGGCGCCCAGGTCGCTGATGAGGCCGGTCCGCCGGCTGTAGGGACCGGGTCCGGCCCAGGCGCCGATGACGGCTGCCTCCGCCACGAAATACTGGACCACGCTGAGCACCGCCCATGCCCCGATGTAGTGGCGCGTGGAGGCGGTGTCTGGCAGGAAGGTTTCCCGGGCGGTGGGGACTTGAGCTGCGGCGGCCATGCCAAGAGCGTAGTACGCGCCGTCACCTTGTATGCTTGTAAGCGTGCCCGAACGGGCCGGTCCAAAACCCGGCCGCAGCGGGCGCCCGCCCTCGTAGCTCAGTGGATAGAGCACGGCTCTCCTAAAGCCGGTGTCGTTGGTTCGATTCCAATCGAGGGCACTTGAATCTGCAGCACCCGTCCGGGCTCCGCGACTATCTGCTGGGCACCGCCCCGGCGGACCCCTCCGCAGTGAAACATTCCCGGCCAGGCCGCTGGTCCGTGGAGCGGACCATGCTGGACCGGGCCGCCGGCACCCGCGGTACCTTTACCGGCGTCGTCATCTTTTCCCCCGACGACGACGGCGGGCTCCGCTTCCACGAGGAAGGCACCGTGGTCTGGCCTTCAGTTAACTGGCCGGCCGGGGACGGCGAAACCTTCACCGGCCTGGCCACCCGCGATTACCTGCTCCGGCCCGCGGACACGCCGGAGGCCATGGACATGCTGTTTCCGGACGGCCGGCCGTTCCACCGGATGAGCTTCTCGCCGGAGGCCAGCCAGGACCGGCACTGGTGCGATCCGGACACCTACCGGGTCACCTACCTCCGCCACGGCGAGGACGAGTTCAGCTACGCCTGGGACGTCACCGGCCCGCGCAAGGATCTGCTGCTGGAGTCGGTGCTGCGGCGGCTGCCCGTGCCGGCGCCCGCCGCAGACGGGCTAGGCTCGAAACCGTGAACCCCCGCATCATCGTCTCCGCCGTATGTGTCTACGACGCCGCCGGCCGGCTCCTGACCGTCCGCAAGCGCGGCACGGACAAGTTCATGCATCCCGGCGGCAAACCCGAGCCCGGCGAGACCGCGGTGCAGGCCGCCGCGCGGGAGCTCCAGGAGGAGGTCGGCATCATCGTCGATCCCCGTGAGCTGACCCTCATGGGCGTCTGGCTGGCCGACGCTGCCAACGAGGCTGCCACGGAAATCGAGGCCACCGTCTTCACCGCGCCGGGCACGTGGGTGGCGCACCCCTCCGCGGAGATCGCCGAGATCCGGTGGCTGGAACTCGCGGCGGAATGGCCCGGGGACCTGGCGCCGCTGCTCACCGACCACATCCTGCCGGCGCTGGCGGCACCGGGCCGGTGACGTCCAGAACTCAGTACTCAGGAACCGCTTCCTCCGCCACGGCCGTGGCTTCGGCGAACTGGGTCCGGTACAGCTCGGCGTAGCGGCCGTCGGCGGCCAGCAACTCCGTGTGCGTCCCGCGCTCCACAATCTGGCCGTCCTCCACCACCAGGATGGCGTCAGCCGCACGGATCGTGGAGAGCCGGTGGGCAATCACGACGGCGGTACGGCCTTCCAGCGCCGCGCCCAGTGCCGCCTGCACGGCGGCTTCGTTCGTGGAGTCCAGCGCTGCCGTGGCTTCGTCGAGGATGACCACGCGCGGCTGGGCGATCAGCAGCCGGGCGATGGTGAGCCGCTGCCGTTCTCCGCCGGAGAGCCGGTAGCCGCGCTCCCCCACCACGGTTTCGAGGCCGTCGGGAAGCGAACGGATCATGGCTTCGAGCCGGGCCTGGCGCAGGACTGCCCACATGTCCTCATCGGTGGCCTCGGGGCGGGCCAGCCTGAGGTTGGAGGCGATGGTCTCGTGGAACAGGTGCCCGTCCTGGGTGACCATGCCCAGGGTGGCGCGGATGGAATCGAAGGTCAGGTCGCGCACGTCCAGGCCGGAGGCCGGAGCGGTGCCGCCGAGGCGCACGGCGCCGGAATCGACGTCGTATAGCCGGGACAGCAACTGGGCCACCGTAGACTTGCCGGCACCGGAGGAGCCCACGAGAGCGACGGTCTGTCCCGGTTCCACCCGGAAGCTGATCCCGTGCAACACCTCCTCGCCGCCGCGGGTGTCCAGCGTGGAGACCTCCTCCAGCGAGGCCAGCGACACCTTGTCCGCCGAGGGGTAGGAGAAGCGCACGTCGTCGAACTCCACGGCAACGGGCCCGGGCGGGACGGCCAGGGCACCGGGCTTTTCCTGGATCAGGGGTTTCAGGTCCAGGATTTCGAAGACCCGCTCAAAGCTGACCAGGGCGCTCATGATTTCAACGCGGGCGTTGGACAGCGCGGTGAGCGGCGCGTAGAGGCGGGTGAGCAGCAGCGCCAGCACCACGACGTCGCCCGGGGCGAGCTGCCCGCCGATGGCCAGCCAGCCTCCCAGTCCGTAGACCAGGGCAAGGGCCAGCGCGGAGACGAGCGTCAGGGCCGTCACGAACGTGAACTGGAGCATCGCCGTCCGCACGCCGATGTCGCGGACCCGGCCGGCCCGGAGCGCAAACTCCCGGGATTCCTCGTCGGGCCGTCCGAAGAGCTTGACCAGCGTGGCGCCGGGGGCTGAGAAGCGCTCGGTCATCTGGGTGCCCATGGCGGCGTTGTGCTCGGCCGCCTCGCGCCGCAGGTCCGCCAGCCGGGAGCCCATCCGTCGGGCGGGGATGAGGAAGATTGGCAGCAGGATCATGGCCAGCACGGTGACCAGCCAGGAGGTGTTCAGCATCACCGCGAGGGTGAGGATGAGGGCCACCACGTTGCTGACCACACCGGACAGGGTTCCGGCGAACGCGGACTGCGCGCCGATGACGTCGTTGTTCAGGCGGCTGACCAGCGCGCCGGTGCGGGTCCGGGTGAAGAACGCGATCGGCATCCTCTGCACGTGGTCGAACACCTTGGTGCGCAGGTCCACGATGACGCCCTCGCCGATGGTGGAGGACAGCCAGCGGCTCACCATGCCGAGTGCTGCCTCAGCCACGGCCACGCCCGCGATTAGGGCCGCCAGGCGGATCACCTCGCCGGCATCGGCCCGGGCAACGATTGTGTTGACCACCTGGCCGGCCAGCACCGGCGTGGCAACCGCCAGGAACGCCATGGCCACGGAGACCGCCACGAACGCGATCAGCCTTCCCTGGTGCGGACGGGCGAAGCCCATGACGCGCTTCAGGGTCTCCTTGGAGAAGGGCCGGGAGCCGCTCTTGGCCCGGGTGATGTTGTAAAGGGAGCGCCAGGCGACGCCGTCCATGCTCATTTCTTCTGCTCCATCTTGCCTGCCGCCAGTTCGGTGACGACGCCGTTGTCCACGTTCCAGCGCACGTCCAGGCGGACGTTTTCCAGCAGCCGCCGGTCGTGGGTGACCAGCAGCAGGGCGCCGTCGTAACCTTCCAGTGCTTCCTCCAACTGCTCGATCGCCGGGAGGTCCAGGTGGTTGGTGGGCTCATCCAGGACCAGCAGGTTCACGCCGCGCGCCTGCAGCAGGGCCAGGGCAGCGCGGGTCCGCTCCCCCGGCGACAGCGAGTCGACGGTGCGCAGAGTGTGGTCCGCCTTGAGGCCGAACTTTGCCAGCAGCGTGCGGACCTCGGCGGACGTGTGGTCGGTCAGGACGGCTTCGACGGCGTCCGCCAGTTTCAGCTGTCCGGCCAGCAGTCCGCGGGCCTGGTCGATCTCGCCGACGGCCACGGACACACCGCGCGAGGCGTCCCCGGCATCCGGTTCCTGGGTTCCCAGGAGCAGCCGGAGCAGCGTCGACTTGCCGGCGCCGTTGGGCCCGGTGATGCCGATCCGTTCACCGGCGTTGAGCTGCAGGTTCACGGGCCCCAGGGTGAAGCTGCCTTGCTGCACGACGGCGTCGCGCAGGGTTGCCACCACGGAGCTGGACCGCGGCGCCTGGCCGATGCTGAACTGCAGCTGCCATTCCTTGCGCGGTTCCTCCACCACGTCCAGGCGGGCGATGCGCGATTCCATCTGCCGGACCTTCTGTGCCTGCTTTTCAGATGACTCGGTGCTGGCGGCACGGCGGATCTTGTCGTTGTCCGGGTTTTTCTTCATCGCGTTCCGGACGCCCTGGGAGCTCCATTCCCGCTGGGTGCGGGCGCGGGACACGAGGTCCGCCTTGGTCGCGGCGAACTCCTGGTACCGTTCGCGGGCATGCCGGCGGGCCACGGCGCGTTCCTCCAGGAAGGCCTCATAGCCGCCGTCATACACGGCCACCGAGTTCTGGGCGAGGTCCAGCTCCACGATGGAGGTCACGCAGCGGGCCAGGAACTCGCGGTCGTGGGAAACCAGCACCACGCCGCCTCGCAGGCCCTGCACGAAGGCTTCCAGCTTGGCAAGGCCGTCCAGGTCAAGATCGTTGGTGGGCTCGTCCAAAAGCACGACGTCGAACCGGCTCAGCAGCAGGGCGGCGAGCGCCACGCGGGCAGCCTGCCCGCCGGACAGCCCGGTCATCTCGGCCTCGGGACCGACGTCCAGGCCAAGGTCCGCAAGGACGGGGGCTATCCGCTCGTCCAGGTCCGCCGCGCCGGAGGCCATCCACCGGTCGAACGCCAGCGAGTAGGCGTCGTCCGCTCCGGGCGCACCCGAACCGAGGGCCTCCGCCGTGGCTTCCATCTCGGCTGTGGCTTTCGCGCAGCCGGTGCGGCGGGCGATGTAGGCGGCAACCGTTTCGCCGGGGACGCGTTCGTGTTCCTGCGGCAGCCAGCCTACGAAGGCGTCGGCCGGCGCGAGGCTGACGGTGCCGTTCTGTGCCTGGTCCACGCCGGCGAGGAGCCGCAGCAGCGTGGACTTGCCCGCGCCGTTGGCGCCGACCACGCCAACAACGTCCCCGGGAGCCACCGTGAGGGACAGCCCAGAGAAGAGGGTGCGGTGATCATGACCGCCCGAAAGGTCCTTCGCAACAAGGGTTGCAGTCATCAATCCATCCTCTCACCGCTGCCCGTTTTCGCCCGAAAATTCAGGCGGGCATGAAAGAACCCGCTGGTCCGGACTTGGGGGGTGTACGGACCAGCGGGTTCGACCACTTAGCATAGTTGAAGCGGCGCGCTACGTAAAATCGAGGCCGGCGTGCCGCCCCTTCGCACCGCCCCGCCCGCCAGCAGAGAGCGTTCCATGCCCCTACCCGCCAAGGCCTTCCAGCGCTGGCTGCACGGCGTCGCGCCGGACGCCAGCGTTGCTGATGTGGCCAGGGCTTCTGGGGTCAAGCGCACCACCCTGGCCCAGCAGCTGGTCCGCGGCAAGGTGGCTGAGGCAACAGTGGTGGGGATCAGCCGGGCCTACAACATCAATCCGGTGTCAGCGCTGGGCTTCTTCGAGCCCTACCGGGACCTGGAACAACCGCCGATCCCGCCGACGCTGCAGGAACTGGTCAGCCAGATTGCCACCGCCGACCTGCTGCACGCCATTATTGCGCGCACCGAGGAGGACGCCGGAGCCGGTGCCGCGGGCAAGGGCAAAGGCACAGGACCGCCCGAGCTCAGCCCGCCGCCGCACGCCACCTCCGTGAAGAACTGGGTGGACGCCATCGACGACGGCGAACTCCGCCACCGCGTCTCCGCCGCCACCGGCGTCGCTCCCCAAAACTACTCGGCACAACTGACCGCCAACCGGCTCGCCCCCGAACTGGCCCTTGCCACCTCCCGGGCAGCCGGCGTCGGACTGGCAGGCGGACTGGTGGCCACCGGCCTGGTGACCGAAACCGAAGCCGGCTGGCGGCCCGGCGCCCGGCAGGCGGCCCTGGACCGGCTGACCCACGGCCAGTTGACCGTCCTGGCCGGCGAACGCCTCCAGGCACTCGGCAAAACCCTGCGGCGGCAGGAACACGACCAACGACAAACCGAACAGATCTGGAAAAACCTCGGATGATTGAAATGCTGCAATGGACCACCCTGATCGCGTCCGGCGCCGCGGCGCTGAGCCGGATCCCGAACCTTGTCCGGCGGAAGAACCAGTCCATCTTCTATGCCCTGGCTCTCCTGACGCTGGCCATCCTGCTGAGCATCCGCGGCCCCTACCTGGCGATCGATACCCTGCTTGGCGGCATTAACGTCGCAAACCTGCTGCTGCGCTTCATCATCTTCGGAGCCATCCTGTTCCTGGCTCTCCGGATTGCGGCCGGGTTCGGGGACAGCCGCGGGATCCAGCTGATCCGGGGACGCGCCGGGATGCTGGCCCTCGGCGTGATTTCTGCCGTGCTGGTGGTTTGCTTTGTCCTGATGGACACCGCAGGTTCGGCCGTCGGGATGACCGGCCTCGAATCCAGGAGCGGGCAGAACGCGGCGCTGCTCCAGTACTACGCCGCCGCCGGCCGCGCCTACCCGGCCTTCGTGTGCCTTGCGATCCTGCCGGGAATGCTGCGGGCTGTCCGGCGCCCGCTGCCCGCCCTGCTCCGGGCAAGCGCGGCACTTTTGGCCGTGGGCAGCATCGCGGTTCCCCTTACCTTGCTGTTCCCGGTCATCCCGCCGCCGCTGGGATTCCTGCGTTTTGTCGTCAACTACACGGCTATCCTCTGCTTCGTCGTCGGCCTCGCACTCATCTGGGTGGCGAGCGGCAGAGCAGGCCGCCGGCGCGGAGCCCTGTCCGTCGAGCGCCGCTAATTTTCCACGCCGCTAATATGAGTCAAACATTCGTTCAGCAGAGAGCGTTTCATGCCCCTCCCCGCCAAAGCATTCCAGCGCTGGCTTAGTGACGTGGCACCGGATACCAGCACGGCCGATGTCTGCAGGGTCTCCGGGGTCAAGCGCACCACCCTCGCCCAGCAGATGGTGCGGGGAAAGGTTGCCGAGACCACAGTCGTAAGCATCAGCCGGGCCTACAACATCAATCCGGTTGCCGCCCTGGCCACTTTTGAGCCCTACAGCGACCTTGCGGGCTCCAGCCCCCTCCCCACCGACAAGGAACTGGTAAGCCAAATCGCCACCGTCGACCTGCTGCGGGCAGTCATTGGCCGCACCGCACCCGAAGGCCCCGCCGGCGGCCCGGAGCTCAGCCCGCCGCCGCACGCCACCTCCGTGAAGAACTGGGTGGACGCCATCGACGACGGCGAACTCCGCCACCGCGTCTCCGCCGCCACCGGCGTCGCCCCCCAAAACTACTCGGCACAACTGACCGCCAACCGGCTCGCCCCCGAACTGGCCCTTGCCACCTCCCGGGCAGCCGGCGTCGGACTGGCAGGCGGACTGGTGGCCACCGGCCTGGTGACCGAAACCGAAGCCGGCTGGCCGCCCGGCGCACGACAGGCGGCGCTGGACAGGCTCAGCGACGGCGACCTGGCAGCCCTCGCCGGGGAACGCCTGCAGGCACTCGGCAAAACCCTGCGGCGCCAGGAGCAGGACCAGGAACAGACGGACAGAATCTGGGAGAACCTGGTTTGAGCGAGATTCTCCCCTGGATAACGCTGGTGGTGTGCGCGGGTGCCGCGCTGGCCAGGATCCCGAGCACCCTGCGCGGCGTCAACCCCGCCCTGTTCTACATTTTCCTGTTGGCGACGGCCGCGGCCGTCCTGAGCATCGGGCAGTTCTATGTGGCCATCGACGGCGCCCTCGGCGGCATCAACATTGCCCACGTCCTGCTGCGCCTGGTTGTCTTCGCCACCATCTACCTCATTGCTGTCCGCGTCACGAAGGGGTTCGGCGCCCCCGACGCCCACCGCATGATCGCCGGGCGCCCCGGGATGGTGATGCTTGCGGTTTTCTCGGTGGCCCTGGTGGCCATCTTCCTTCTGATGGAGCCTTCCGCCTCGTCGGTCCGCTTCAGGGACGCCGGCGCCGCCAGCGCCCGGAACGCCGCCCTGCAGCCGTTTTACTGGGCCGCGGCAAGGGGCTACCTGGCGTACGTTTCCCTTGCACTGCTGCCTGCACTGCTCCGCAGCGTCAGGGAACACCTGCCCAGGCTGGTCAGGACCGGGGCGGCCCTGATGGCGGCCGGTGCCGTGGCAACCGTTGCCGGACTTTGCCTTGAGTTCGCGCCTCCGCAGCTCCTCCCGGTGGCGCCGGCAGTGAACAACGGCGCGGTGGTTTTCTACACCTCCGGCCTGGTCATGGTGTGGCTGGCGCGCGTCAACGCCGGGAAACACAGGAGTCACGGGACGTCATCTACCGGAGGGTAGCCAACCGGGATTCACAAAATCATTAGACCGTGAGAGAATCATGAATGTGTGAAAGCAGTTGCTGCCTGGCTTACCAGCTGTGGCGCCTGCCGGATCGCACATTGGGGGGATGAGTGGTGGCGGCCGTTGGGGACCGCCCCCACTCAGCCTGTTTAAGGGCCTGCCTGGAAGGGAAGGCCGGTCCCCGTATGATGGCGAAATAAAAGGTCTCTGCCCATGCGTTGCACGCAGTGGCATCGCCGGACGCCGGACCCGGCGGACGCGATGCCTGCCGCCGCAGCCTGAAGAAAAAGGTACCCGCCATGAACCGTCTCCATTCCCGCCGTTCCGCCCTTGCAGCCACCCTCGCCGGACTGGCACTGGCCTTGACGGCCTGCGGTGGAGGCTCCGGCGGCGGAGGCTCCTCGGCTCCCGCTTCAAGCGGCTCGGACACGTCACTCAGCGATGTGAAGTCCAAGGGCGAGATCGTCATCGCCACCGAGGGCACCTACAAGCCCTTCAGCTTCCATGCGGAAGGAGCCGGCGATCTCACGGGCTACGACGTGGAGATCGCCCGGGCGGTAGCGGAGAAGCTGGGTGTGAAGGCCAACTTCCAGGAGACCCAGTTCGACGGCATTTTCGCGGGCCTCGACGCCAAGCGCTTCGACACCATCGCCAACCAGATCTCCATCAATGCCGAACGCAAGGCCAAGTACGATTTCTCCAAGCCGTACACCGTCTCTACGGGCGTGATCGTGACGAAGGCGGACAACAGCAGCATTAACAGCTTTGAGAGCCTCAAGGGCAAGACCACGGCGCAGTCGCTCACCAGCAACTTCTACAAGCTGGCCGTCGACGCCGGGGCCAACGTCCAGTCGGTGGAGGGCTGGGCCCAGGGCGTGTCGCTGGTCCGGCAGGGGCGCGTGGATGCCATCGTCAACGACAAGCTCACGTACCTCGACTATGCCAAGACCAATCCCGACGCCGGGCTGAAGATCGCCGCCGAAACCACCGACAAGTCGGAAAGCGCGTTCGTGTTCCGGAAGGGCTCCACGGAGCTCACCGCCGCGGTGGACAAGGCACTGGACGAACTCCGGGCTGACGGAACGCTGGCCAAGATCTCGAAGAAGTACTTCGGCACGGACGTCACCAAGTAGATGCCGTTGAACTGGGACCTCGTCTGGAGCTCCTTCGGCCCCATTGTCACCGGGGCAGTCACCGGCACCATCCCGCTGACGCTGGCCTCGTTCGTCATTGGCCTCGCGCTGGCCCTGCTGGTGGCGCTCATGCGGCTGAGCCGGAACGTGGTGGTGTCCGGCGTGGCGCGGTTCTACGTTTCCGTGATCCGCGGCACGCCGCTGCTGGTGCAGTTGTTTGTGATCTTCTACGGCCTGCCGAGCCTTGGCGTGAAGCTGGATCCTTGGCCCAGCGCCATCATCGCCTTTTCGCTGAACGTGGGCGGTTACGCCGCCGAGGTCATCCGCGCCGCCATCCTCTCTGTGCCCAAGGGCCAATGGGAGGCCGGCCACACCATCGGCATGTCCCGGAGCCAGTCACTGCGCCGCATCATCCTGCCGCAGGCCGCGAGGGTGTCCGTGCCGCCGCTGTCCAACACCTTCATTTCGCTGGTCAAGGACACGTCCCTGGCCTCGCTGATCCTGGTCACGGAGCTCTTCCGCAACGCCCAGCAGATCGCGGCCTTCAGCCAGGAGTTCATGGTGCTGTACCTCGAGGCGGCCCTGGTCTACTGGGTGATCTGCCTGGCGCTCTCCTCCGGGCAGTCCGTCCTTGAAAGGAGACTGGACCGCTATGTCGCCCACTGACGAAACCCGGGGACCCGTTCCCTCCGGCGCCGCACCACAGGCCAGGCCCGTGCTGTCCGTCCGCAACCTCGCAAAGGCGTTCGGCAGCAACGTGGTGCTGCGCGACATCGACCTCGACGTGCGCCGGGGCAACGTGGTGGCCCTGA
Organism: Arthrobacter sp. NPDC057013; assembly: GCF_042674585.1. Taxonomy (NCBI): domain Bacteria; kingdom Bacillati; phylum Actinomycetota; class Actinomycetes; order Micrococcales; family Micrococcaceae; genus Arthrobacter; species Arthrobacter sp. NPDC057013. Next base: position 50,884 of record NZ_JBHUSE010000003.1, on the reverse strand, counting down.
TAGGGCCGTCCGGTTCGGGCAAGACCACCGTGCTGCGCTCACTGAACGGCCTGGAAACGCCCGACGCCGGGACGGTCACCTTTACGGGGCCGGGTACCTCCCTCGCCCTCGATTTTTCCGCCAAGGTCTCCAAGAAGGAGATCTCGGATCTGCGGGACCGCAGCGCCATGGTGTTCCAGCACTACAACCTGTTCCCGCACATGACGGTCCTGCAAAACGTCATTGAGGGTCCTGTCCAGGTCCAGAAGCGCAAGCGGGCCGAGGCCGTGGCCGACGCCGAAAAGCTCCTCGCCAGGGTGGGGCTGGCGGACAAGCGCGACGCGTATCCATTCGAGCTCTCCGGCGGCCAGCAGCAGCGCGTGGGCATTGTGCGTGCCCTTGCCCTGAAGCCCCAGCTGCTGCTGTTCGACGAGCCCACCTCGGCGCTGGACCCGGAGCTCGTGGGCGACGTCCTGGGCGTCATCCAGGAACTGGCCGACGAGGGGTGGACCATGGTCATCGTTACCCACGAGCTGGCCTTCGCCCGCCAGGTGGCGGACGAGGTCATCTTCATGGACGGCGGCCTGGTGGTGGAGCGCGGACCGGCCGCCGAGGTCCTCCGCGCGCCGCGGCAGGAGCGGACCCGGCAATTCGTCCGGCGCCTGCTGCACGAGTTCTGACCGCCTTCTCGCGACCGCCACTGCCCGGAGCCTTCACCGTTTTGCCAAAAAGGGCCGCCCAGCAGCAAGCTGAGCGGCCCTTTTTGGTAAATCGACGGACCGGTTGCCCCTGATGCGGCAACCGGTCGCTGTCAGCGGGCGAGCCTCAGGGTCACCAGCTGGAACGGCCGCAGCGTGAGCTCGGCGGAGTCCGCCCCGGCAACGACACCCGGCGCCTCGACCGGCCGCTCGAGCAGGTCCACTGTCTGGATTCCCGAGGACCCGAAGTTGGCCGTCAGCCGTCCGGCGGAACGCTGGCCCAATGATTCGTACAGCCGGACGATCACGTCGCCGGAGCCATCTTCGGCCAGCTTCACCGCTTCAATGACCAGTGCCGGGTTGTCCACGGAAACCAGCGCCTCGGCGGGGTGCGCGCCGCGGACCGTCCTCAGTGCGAGGTTGGCGCGGTAGCCCTCCTCCACAGCCTCGGCGATTCCCGCTGCCGGCCTGACCCAGACGTCCAGAACGTGCAGTCCCCGGTCGGCCTCGGGGTCGGGGAACTTGGCCGCACGCAGCAGGGAGAGCCGGACGGTGGTGGTGGTCCCGCCGTCGTCCCGGACAGACCGGGCGACGTCGTGCCCGTATGTCGAGGCGTTGGCGATGGCCACGCCGTACCCCGGTTCGGCGACGTGGATCCAGCGGTGCGCGCAGATCTCGAACTTCGCCGCCTCCCACGAAGTGTTTACGTGGGTGGGCCGGAAGACGTGGCCGAACTGGGTCTCCGCCGCCGAGCGGTCGGCCCGCAAGTCCAGCGGGAAGCCCAGCTTGAGCAATTTCTCGCGTTCCTGCCAGTCGACCTCGGTGGAGATCCCCAGGGACGGGCTGCCCGCCGCCAGCGTGATGCGCTGAACGATCCGGGAGGAACCGGTCAGCCGTTCAACAACGACGACGGCGTCCCCGCCGTGCCGCTCCAGCCGCACCTCTGCGGCGTCGGTCAGGCTGGTGACCTTCCGCCGGTAGAACTCGTCGATGTCCCAGGCGTCCCATTCGTTGGGGGTGTCGCGGTGCAGTTCCAGGTGGTTGCCGAACTGGCCCGGTGCGATCGCCTCGCGGCCTGTTCCGTGATCCCGCAGGGAGGTCAGGAGCCCGTTGTCATCCAGCACGGCGCGGATAACGCCATTGTCCAGGACAAAGCCGCCATCCAGCGGCGTGGCAGCAACTTCATCCCGGGCTGCTGCGTCTTTGGGCGCATCTGCGTCGTGGGATGCAGCAGGCGCAGCTGCTGCGAGCGCCGGGACTCCGTGGCGGGCATGGGGGCTGGCGTTGAGCAGAAACTCCTGTGTGCCTTCGCCAAGGAGGGCCGCGGATGCCTCGCTGATGAGCGATTCCAGCCCCTTGGCGACGGCGGCGTAGTTGCGTTCGGCGTCCTGGTGCACCCAGGCGATGGCGCTGCCGGGCAGGATGTCGTGGAACTGCTGCAGCAGGACCAGCTGCCACAGCCGCTTCAGTTCGGCTGCGGGGTAGGTGTACTGCCCGGCGGAGCGGACGGCGGCGGTGGCGCACCAGAGCTCGGCCTCGCGGAGGAGGTGCTCGGACCGGCGGTTGCCCTGCTTGGTCCTGGCCTGGCTGGTGTAGGTGCCGCGGTGCAGCTCCAGGTACATCTCCCCCACCCACACGGGCAGCGCTGTGTACTCGGCCTCGGCCTGTTCAAAGAAGCTGCGCGGCGTTCCGATCCGGACTTTCGGCGAGCCTTCCAGATCGGCGGCGCGGTGCGCGGCGGCCAGCATCTCCCTTGTGGGTCCGCCGCCGCCGTCGCCATAGCCGAACGGGACGAGCGAGGTGGTGCCGTATCCGTGGTCCCGGTAGTTGCGCTCGGCGTGTGCCAGGTCCCGGCCACTGAGCTCGGAGTTGTAGGTGTCCACCGGCGGGAAGTGAGTGAAGAGGCGGGTGCCGTCGATGCCTTCCCAGTTGAAGGTGTGGTGCGGCATCCGGTTGATCTGGTTCCAGGAGATTTTCTGGGTCAGGAACCACCGGCTGCCGGCGGCCTTGACGATCTGGGGCATGGCCGCGGAGTACCCGAAGGAATCCGGGAGCCAGGCTTCCCTGCACTCGACGTCGAATTCCCTGAGGAAAAAGCCCTTGCCTTCCACGAACTGCCGGGCCATCGCCTCACCGCCCGGCATGTTGGTGTCGGATTCCACCCACATGCCGCCCACGGGGATGAACTGGCCGGATTTCACCTTCTCCCGGATGCGTTCGAAGAGCTCCGGATAGTATTCCTTGATCCAGGCGAGCTGCTGGGCCGAGGAGCAGGAGAACACGAAGTCCGGGTCCTCGTCCATGAGGGCCACCACGTTGGAGAAGGTCCGGGCGCATTTGCGCATGGTCTCCCGAACGGGCCACAGCCAGGCGGAGTCGATGTGGGCGTGGCCGGTGGCGAGCAGCCGGTGGGCGGAGGCGTAGGCGGGCCTGGCCAGCACCTCGGCCAGCGCTGCCCGCCCGGCCGGCGCGGTACCCGGGACGTCGTCCGGGTCCATGGTGTCCATCATGCGTTCAAGGGCACGGAGGATCTCGTGCCGGCGTGGCAGTTCGGTGGGGAGCTCGTGCATGAGCCCGCTGAGCGTCACCACATCCTGCTGAAGCTCCCACACGGCGCGGTTCAGCTCGGCGATGGCGATGCTGCCGAGGCGGTACTGCGGCTCATTCCCGGCCGTGGCCTTGTCGCCATATGGAGTGGGGGCGAAGCTCCAGCCCTGGGCGACGTCGGGATTGGCTGCCGCCTCCACGTAGAAGTCGACGGCCAGGCCGCTGCCCAGCAGCTTCAGCGGGATGTGCTGGTTGCGGGGCGAGATGGCCTTGATGATGGTGCCGTCCGGCCGCCACGCGATCCCTTCGCACTGGAAGCCGGGGATCTCCGTGGTGAACCCGAGGTCCACCACGATCTCCACCTCGGTATCGGGAGCCGTTCCCCAGGCATCCGGGACTTCGCCTTGGAGCCGCAGCCACTTTGTGCTCCACGGGCGTCCCCAGGCAGCACCTGGTTCCTGCGGGACGAACTCCTGGCGCAGCGCCTCCAAGACCGGGACGGGTTCATCCGGGACGTCCCAGCTGCTGAGCTCCAGGGGCACGCTGCGCCCGTAGATGGCAGGGGTGATCCGTTCGCGGAGAAAGCGGTCCAGGCGGACTTCCGTGATCCGGCGGTCGTCATGCAATGTGTACCTCTTTAGTACGTGAAAGCCGAAGCGGGGTGTGCTGGCTTTCGTGCGGGCATGGGCGTGGCGGTCAGCTTGGGTGTGGGCAGTTCAGCTGCGGTCTGAGCGGATCAACGCTTCCATTCGATGGATAAAATCTACTGCCTGGGTGCCCGGCCGCCAAGGGGCCACGCCCCTACCGCGGCACCGATGCAGGCGTGGAAATGCGCGCGGAGCCTGCGTAGACGTTCAGGCTGGTTCCCCGGCTGAAACCGGCGAGCGTGACGCCTGTGGACTCCGCAAGCTCCACCGCCAGGCTCGAAGGTGCGCTGACCGCGGCGAGCACCGGGATGCCGGCCAGTGCGGCCTTCTGGACGAGCTCGAACGAGGCCCGTCCGGATACCTGGAGCACGGTATTGATGAGCGGCAACCGGCGTTCGCGCAGGGCCCAGCCAACCACCTTGTCCACCGCGTTGTGCCGCCCCACGTCCTCGCGCAGGCAAAGCAGCTCCGCACCTCCGTCGTCATCAATCCTGAACAGCCCGGCCGCATGCACGCCACCGGTCACCTCAAAGACGGCCTGCGCCTCGCGGAGCTTGTCCGGCAGGGAGGCAAGTGTTTCGACCGGAACGGTGAGCCGGTCGGCGGCGGGGTTGAAATGCGAGGACTTCGTCACCGACTCGATGGAGTCCGTGCCGCAGATCCCGCATGAGCTGGAGGTGTAGACGTGCCGGCCGGAATCCGGCAGGGGCACATCGGGCCGCAGCTGGGCCTCGACCACGTTAAACGTCTGGACCCCGTTTTCGTCCTCGCCGGCACAGAACCTGAGCGAGATCAGCTGGTCGGCGTCCCAGATGACGCCCTCGGAGACGAGGAAACCCGCCACGAGGTCGAAATCGTCCCCGGGCGTGCGCATGGTCACGGAGAAGGACAGATTGCCCAGCCGGATCTCAAGAGGCTCCTCCACCGCGAGCACGTCCTCCCGGTGCCGGACCGGAAACTCCAATGCAGCGGCCGAGCCGTCCAGGACGTAGCGGTATACCTTGCGTCGTTGCGTTACACGGCCCATGAGAGACTCCGCGCTGAGTGGCTGTTCATGCCTCCATCATTGCATCTCAGCCGGGCACGCACTTCAATCAAGCAGGGCACTCCAGTCCACCGGCCCGCTTTGGGCTGCCTGCTTTGCGGAGGTCCGGGAGGCGGACTTCCGCGCCGGGCTCTTAGGCTTGGATTCGGCGGTCTTGGGTTCGGGAACGTCCGGGCCCCAGGGCAGCGCGAATGCCGGCACCATCTCGCCCAGTTGCACGCCGTGCGGCGGCACCACCAGGACGCCGTCGGCCGATGCAAGTCCGCGCATCATGCCGGGGCCGGTGTGCTGCGCGGGCGAGGCCATGCCGTACAGGAGCCGGAAGGGCATCAGCCGGGTGCGGCCGGGGTCGGGTTCGATCATGGTGCCGCAGGGAACTTCCCGGACCGGCGGCAACTGGCCATGTCCCAGGGCGGCCAGGAGCGGCGCGCCCACCGTGGACAGGGCCATCATCGCCGCCAGCGGGTTGCCAGGCAGCCCCAGCACGAAGCGCCCATCCGGCAGTTCTGCGAGGACGGCGGGGTGTCCCGGCCGCATTGCCACGCCGTCGATAATTAGCCGTCCGCCCAGTTCGGCCACGGCACGCCGAAAGTGGTCGGTGCCGGAACGGCCGGTCCCGCCGGTGGTAATAACGACGTCGGCCGGCAGGTTCAGTGCCTCGGGGATGCCGGAGTCTTCGAGGCCCGCCAGCCATTCCGTATAGCTGTCGCCGATGCGGGCCTGTTCACGGCACAGGCCGCCCAGCATTTCCACCACCGTGGCCAGCTGTGGGCCGAACGTGTCCCGCACGCGCCCGGGCACGGGCAGTCCCCGCTCGATCACTTCCGACCCGGTCAGCAGCAGCTTCACCACAGGCTTGCCGAGGACCTCCACCTCGTCGTACCCGGCCAGGGCGGCGAGGGCCACGTGGGCGGGGTTAAGCACGACGCCGGCCCTCACCAGCACGTCCCCGGCTTCCGCCTCCTCTGCGGCTTTCCGGATGTGCTGGCCGTTACCCGGTTCGCCGGGGCGGGCGGCGCCGCCCAGCGTCAGGACGGGGAGCCCGTCGTCGTCCGTGGCGATCACACCGCTCTCAGTGCGCAGCACTGCCTTGGCACCGGGGGGAATGAGTCCGCCCGTTACGATCACGCTCGCCTGGTGCGGCGCCAGCCGCTGCCCCGGCTCGGCCAGGATCCACGGACCGCTTCCATTAACTGCCCAGCCGTCCATGGCGGACGACGCATAGTGCGGCATGTCCTGGTGGGCGGTGATATCCGCGGCCAGGGTCCTGCCCACGGCCTCGCGCAAGGGAACGGGTGCCGCCGGGATCGGGGCAGCACAGTCGAAGGCGGCATGCCGGGCCTCCTCCCAGGTGTGCGCCAGGTGCTTGGCATGCTCGTCCGGCTCCCCCGGCACTTCCTGCTCCGGCTGGCCGTCCGGCTCGCCCGCGGCGGCGGGATCGGCACCTGGTGCGGGGTCGGTGCCGGTCACAAGTCCGCCGCCGGCCGAAGCAGTTCCGTCGCCGGCAGCAGTTGCGACCCCGGCAGGGGTGTGCTCTGCGGAGGCGGGTGGGTCGTCGGAGCGGTGCTCGGGCGCGGCTGTCATTCCCCCGGAGTCCCGCTGGGCGCCGAAGTTCCGGCGGAACCCGCGGCCGCGGAACCTGCCGCCGCGCGCGCCTCGTCGGCCGCGTAGGATTTAGCAACGGCACGGGCCACGTCCATGGCGCTTTGCATGGCTTCGACGTCCGGGGCCTGGCCCGCAGCGCACTTCAGGCCGGTGGCGAGCCCTGCTATGAAAGTAGTGAGGGGTGCAGCCGGACGCACCACGGAGTGCGCAGCCACTCCCGCAACGGACAGCACCTCGTTGATGTCCACGTCCACATCCTCGAGCTCAAAAGCCCGCAGCAGCAGACGGCACCATTCCTCAAGCGTCTCGTCCTGGCTTTTCATGCCTGCCTCCAAATTCATGGCGGTCCGGAAGGCGGCTCATTGCTCCCGGACAGCTACTCCCAACGCGGCTGCATCGTCCCAGGTGTCCACGTCATCCGTGGAGCCGGCAGGGACAACCACAGCCTGCACGTCAAGACTAGCAAGGAGGGCGAAGACTGACCCGTGGACCAGGGCGTTGCTTGCGGCGGCGTCCTGAACGGCGCGTTCCAGCGCAGCTGTGCTGTAAAAACCCGCCAGCGGCTGCTGCCGGCCGTCGGCGGATGCCGCCATAACGCCGTCAGCACCTGCGCCCGGAAGGGCGGCCAGCAGGGTACCGACAGCATCGCCCACGCGCGGCATGTCGCACGCCAGAACCAGGACCCAGTGCGGCCGGCCTGCGCTCCGGAGCGCGGCGAGCCCGGCAGCGATTGCCGCCGCCGGCCCCGCAAAGGGCGGGTCCTCACGCGTGCTGAGGACACCACCGGGAAGGTCCCCCGTCTCAGGTCCCACCACAACGAGGTGCCGGGCACCGGCCGCTGCCGAGAGCGAGCGCTCGAGGAGGGTGGCGCCGTCGAACATCAGGGCAGACTTGGGCGAGCCGCCCAGGCGCGAGGAGCGGCCGCCGGCCAGGATTATTGCGTCAAAGTCCACATGCCCAGCGTAGTGCTGCGATGCTCAGGCGGGCTTCAGGCTGCTCTTTCCGGAAGCAGGAACGGGTCCCACGCCGGTGTGGGCTTCTCCAGCTCCTTGATCTGCCACATGGTGCCCACCGGTGGAGCCGGATCGAACCGGAGCTTCCAGCCCATTTCACTGGGCGTGTGGTCACCCTTGACGTTGTTGCAGCGGAGGCAGGCCGCAACCAGGTTCTCCCAGGAGTCGGCACCGCCCCGGGATTTCGGCTGGACATGGTCTATGGTGTGGGCTGCCTTGCCGCAGTAGGCGCACCGGTGGCCGTCGCGGCGAAGCACGCCCCGTCTGCTCACCGCGGTGATCATGTTGTACCGGGGGCGGATGTAGCGGTTCAGGAGAATCACGGACGGGCGGCCCATGATGTCCTGCGGCCCGACGACAGGATCGTCGCCTTCGGCCACCACGCTTGCCTTTCCGGTGAGCACAAGGACCAGCGCCCGGCGGAAGGTCACTACCGCCAGCGGTTCATATCCAGCATTCAGAACGAGTGTGCGCATGCACATACCTCTTCACGGCCGCACCCGGCAGAGGCGCGAGGGCCGGCTGCCCTCTGCATGTCCGGGCTATGGATCGACACCATAAGAGTAAACACTCATTAGGCAGATGAGCGAATCGAACACAAGCATCGTCATGGTGTGTCGCCAAAAATTCATGCGGGCGCAAGCAAAAAAGGACCCCCGCCGGCTGGCGGGGGTCCTTTCCGTAATGCTGTGGGTGTCTTAGCCGCCGACGCGGATGAAGACAGGGCCGGAGCCCACGTTCACGCTGAACAGTGCGGTGGTTCCGCCGTTCCAACCGCCGTGGACGGCCATGCCGTTGCCGACGTAGACAGCGATGTGGGCCAGGCCCATGCCGCCGTTCTGGTAGTACGCGAGGTCACCCGGCTGGGCCTCGGCAGCGCTCACGGTGCGGCCGAGGGACAGGTATCCTGCGGGCCAGCCGTGGTAGTGGATGCCCACGGCGGCGAGTGCGTTGGTGGCCAGCGCGGTGCAGTCCTGCGAGACGCCCAGCTGTGCGTAGGCGGCAGCGGCGATTGCAGCGCCCTTGCCGCTGGCGGCTGTGGTCTTCGGCGCTGCCGGGGCAGCGGTCTCGACGGCGGCGGTGGCCTGGACTGCCGGTGCGTCAGCAGCCGGAGCGGCGTCAACGGCGGGAGCGGCTTCCTGGACCTTCACGACAGGCTTCGGGGCCTCGACGACGGGAGCCGGCGCGGTGGAGACAGCCGGCTTCTCGTAAGAGATGGCGATGCTGGAAGCGGCCGAGATGGTGGCCGGCGCTGCAGCGGACTGCACTTCCAGCGTGGAAGCCGGAGCGGATTCGCGCTGGACGTTGGTCTCAGCAGCGTTGGCGGCGATGCCGCTGGTCAGGACAAGACCTGAAGCAGCAGCGATAACTGCAGCCTGGCGGCTCACGCCACCGGCGTTGTCGCCGACGGCCTTGGCAATGACAGCCAGCGAGCTGGTCTTGGTGACCTCGGCGCGGTGCCGTGCAATAGTCGCACGTGTAGTCATTAAAGTTTCTCTCTTTCGTGTTCCACGGACTGCGGTAGCAGGACGTGGGTTATCGACGAGCCGGCATCTTGGGGGTAAGCCGGCCCGCCTCGAATCGGATTCTTAGCGAAGGGTGTAAAAAGCGGACGTGCCCGTTGCGGACACGGCGTGCAGGAGAGTGCCGTCCGCAGGGTTCAGCGCGCTGATCATCATGCCGTTGCCGACGTAGATGCCCACGTGGGCGCCGCCGTTCTGCATGACCAGGTCGCCGGGGGCAGGCGTGGAGGTGGGCTTCATGGCGTTCCACGCGTTGACGCGGGGAATGCTGATGCCAGCCTGCGCGTAAACCCACTGGGTAAAGCCGGAGCAGTCCCAGCCGCTGGGGGTGGTGCCGCCCCACACGTACGGGTGGCCGATGCCGGTGTACGCGATTGCAGCAAGTCCGGAAGCTGCGGCGGAGACCGCACCATCGGTGGACTTGGCGGTGACGGCCGTGGCCGCACCGGTGCTCTCGTCGCCGGCTTGGCCTGCGCCGGCCGTCTGGCTCTCGTCGCTCGACTGCGGAGCGACGGTTTCGGCGACCGGGGCTGCCACCGTGGTGACGGCAGGACGCTCGAAGGAGACAGTGGCGGTGGGCGCGGCGGTCACAGCAAGCTGTGCGGCCTGGGAACCGGTCTCCGAGGAGGCGGAAACACCAATGTTGGCGTCGGCCGCGTTGGCAGGCATGCCAACGCTCAGGATGAGTCCTGAAGCAGCTGCGATAACAGCTGCCTGGCGACCTACTGTGCCGGCATTGGCGCTAACCGCCTTGGACACGGAGTCCAACGGGTTCATACGAACCGTTTGCGCGCGGTGGCGCGCGGCATTGTGGCGTGAAGACACGAAGGTAGCCTCTCCCAATGCCTGCGAGGTGAGCTGTCGGATTCGGATGGGAGTCACCCGGCCGCTCCGCTTCCTGGGAAGCTTTGCGACTTAACCCCAAGGCCTTCTTGCGAAGACCAAAATTGGTTCCCCCGCCCCTGCCAGACGATGTAATGCGAACGGACCTTGAGCGGTGGCAGAGTTAGGCAATCCACTCAAGAGCGTCAACTTCGGAAAAGTTGACGCGGTTTAGACGGTACAGCAGTTCGGAGCCAATGTCACATTCAGGTTACGGCGTGTCACAGGAATGAGAGTGCTCACTCGGGTTGGCCTAGAGCCAGCCCATGGGATCAACGACATCCCCGTTGACCATCACCTCGAAGTGGAGGTGGCAGCCGGTGGAGGCGCCCGTGGTCCCGCTGAGGGCGATAACCTCGCCCCGGGTGACCTTCTGGCCAACCTGGACGCTGGAGGACGACAGGTGGTTGTACGTGGTCTCCAGGCCGTTGCCGTGATCGATCACGACGCGGTTGCCTCCGCCATACGGGTGCCACCCTGAGAAGGTGACCTTGCCGCTGGCTGCAGCAAGCACCTGGGTGCCGCACTCGGCGGCGAAGTCCTGGCCGCGGTGGAATTCGCCGGCTCCGCCGGTGATCGGGCTCACCCGGTAACCGAACGGCGAGGACTTGACCAGCGTGGTCAGTGGTCCGCCCAAGGTGCCCACCGAGGCCGCACGGCTGACACTGCCGGCCGACTGGGCGCTCAGGAGCTGCTTGAGCTTTCCGTCCGGGTCGCCGGTGGTGGAGACTGACGTGCGGCTGAAGTCGATCTTTGCCGCCGGTTCCGCCGAAACTTTCGGCTGCGCCGGTGATGCAGCGGACGCGGACGCCCCGCCCTGCTCGCCGGCAGCCAGGACAGGGCTGGTGGCGGGGACAGTAACAGTCAGCAGGAGGCCGGTGGCCGCGAGGGCAACGCCGGCTTTCTGCCCAACGCCACTGGCCGAGGCGAAATCCGCAACCTGCCGGAACGGACCCCGGCGGCGGCGGCGCGCTTCGCGCTGGGCGTCCCGGGGTCGGTCCGCGGCGGTGGCCTCCGCAAGGCGCGGCTCCGGAGCGGGACCAGTCGCGCGGCGGCGGCCCCGGGCATTCTGCATGGACAAGTACTGTTTCCTCTCTGGATAGCCTGCGGAGTTAGCTGTCGGATTCGGGTCAGAGAGTTCAGACCCGGTCCGCCATCACAAGCCGTTCCGGCACAGGGGTATCCCCGTAAGGATTCCTTCTGCGGAAGAGACTTGCTGCTGCGGACTTCACCCCAAGGCTGTCGAAACAGCCGGTTGTGGTTCCCCCGCCCCTGCCAGTGGGTGACTCGTTCTGCTGATCTGCTGGCAGGGTTCGGCTTCAGATCAGGTAACGCTTTTGTATCGGCGTTGCCGTTTAACTATAGGCGATTAACGGGCACGGTAATAATTCCGTTATATTCCCTGTGCAAAAGAGGTAGGTCATCCTGCCTGCAGATGTCAGACAGGATATGGCTTCCGCGCCGCTGGGCGGTTTAGGCGCCCGTTAGGCACCCTCTGGCCCCCGTAGGCACCCTCTGGAGCTTAGCCCAGGCGCACGAACACGTGCGCAGCAACTTCCGGCGGCAGTTCAAGGGCACCCTCGAACCCCGGTACGCGGACAGAGATGTACTCACCCACGCGCTCGAGCGAGACGGCGGCGCCGGGCCGGATCCCGCCTTCATCCAGCTGGAGCAGCAGCTCCGGCTCCACCTGGATGGGTTCTGCCAGGCGGCTGACGGTGACCTTGGATTCCGGGCCGTAGCCGGTCATGGCATCCAGCAGGTTCACCACCCCGTCCGAGAACGGGCGTGCCGGCTGCCCGCCGAGCGCGGCCAGGCCTGGAATCGGGTTGCCATAGGGCGATTCGGTGGGGTGGTCGAGCATTTCGTAGATCCGGCGTTCCACGCGCTCACTCATGACGTGTTCCCACCGGCACGCCTCGTCGTGGACGTAGGCCCAGTCGAGGCCGATGACGTCGGCGAGGAGGCGCTCGGCGAGCCGGTGCTTGCGCATCACCTCGGTGGCGCGCTTGCGGCCCACTTCGGTCAGTTCCAGGTGGCGGTCGCCGGAGACGACGACGAGGCCGTCGCGTTCCATCCTGCCGATGGTCTGCGAAACAGTGGGGCCCGAGTGGCGGAGACGTTCCGCGATGCGTGCCCGAAGCGCCACGATGTTCTCTTCCTCCAGCTCCAGAATGGTGCGAAGGTACATCTCCGTGGTGTCGATCAGATCCGTCATTCAGCTCAGCTCCTCGAGCACAGTATTGTGTCCGTCCCACCGTACCGCGGGCCCGCCGCACCGGGATCCGGCAAGCTGCAGCGGCGGTCCTGTATGACGGCGGCGCAGCACCGGCTGTCTGCCCGTACGTCCAGTGCCAGCTTAGCCTATTTTGAATTAGTCCGGATAATCCGCCGAGCCTGTGACGGGCACCATCTCAATGACTGGACTATGACGGTGGCGTGTTCCCGCGGTATCCGCGCTTCGGGCAGAATAAGGAGGGTCTTGGTGGCGGTCATGGTTGCCTGCCGGCCATCGCCCCGTCCCCGCCGAACCGCACTTCCATGCCGAAAATTGGAGCCACTGTGAGCGACACCAGCATCACTATTCCCGCAAACCTCCTGCCCAAGGACGGACGGTTCGGCGCCGGTCCCTCCAAGGTCAGGCCCGAGCAAATCGAGGCGCTCTCCGCAGCAGCCACGACGCTCCTTGGCACGTCCCACCGCCAGGCCCCCGTGAAGAACCTGGTTGGATCCGTCCGTGAAGGCCTCAGCACCTTCTTCCGTGCCCCCGAAGGCTACGAGGTGGTCCTCGGGGTCGGCGGTTCCACCGCATTCTGGGACGTTGCCAGCTTCGGCCTGGTGGAAGAGAAGGCACAGCACCTGTCCTTCGGCGAGTTCGGGTCCAAGTTCGCCGCGGCCACCAACAAGGCACCGTTCCTTGCGGAATCCTCCATCATCAAGTCCGAGCCCGGCACCTGCCCTGCACCCAAGGCCGAGGCCGGCGTTGACGTCTACGCCTGGCCGCAGAACGAAACCTCCACCGGCGTTGCCGCGCCCGTCCAGCGGGTGAACGGTGCCGATGAGGGCGCGCTGGTGCTGGTGGACGCAACCTCGGCTGCCGGCGGCCTTGACGTCGATGTGGCCCAGACGGACGTCTACTACTTTGCGCCGCAGAAGAACTTCGCTTCCGACGGCGGGCTGTGGCTTGGCCTGTTCTCCCCGGCAGCGCTGGAGCGGGCCGAGCGCGTTAAGGCCAGCGGGCGCTGGATCCCGGACTTCCTGGACCTGAAGACTGCCATCGACAACTCCAAGCTGAACCAGACGTACAACACCCCCTCGTTGTCCACGCTCGTCACGCTGGACGCCCAGGTGCAGTGGCTCAACGCCAACGGCGGGCTGGACTTCGCCGCCGGACGCACTGCCGACTCCGCCGGACGTATCTACAAGTGGGCGGAAGCCTCCGAATTCGCGACGCCGTTCGTCGCCAACGCCGCCGAACGCTCCAACGTCATCGCCACCATTGACTTCGATGACTCGATCGATGCCGCCGCCATCGCCAAGGTGCTTCGCGCCAACGGCATCGTGGACACCGAACCGTACCGGAAGCTGGGACGCAACCAGCTGCGCATCGCCACGTTCGTTGCCATCGAGCCCTCCGATGTCACCGCCCTGCTGGAGTGCATCGACTACGTGGTGGGCGAGCTGAAGAAGTAGTCGCCCGGTGAGGAGTTTTTGTCCAGATAATCGGGGTTTGAAGCCCGTTTAGCCCCGATATCTGGACAAAAACTCTTCTGTTAAAGCACGACGGCGCCGTCCGGACTTTCGTCCCGACGGCGCCGTTTGCTTTGTGCTCAGTTTGCCGTTGTCAGTCCTGCTCGGGACTGCCTGACTCTGCATCGGCGTCGGCCTTTGTTCCGGCGTCGGACTCTGCCTCGGCGTCCGCGGTGGTTTCGCCCGGGGCTCCGTGCGGGGCCTCGCCAGCCGCGCCCTCTTCAAGAGCTTCCTCCGCGTCCTGCTCCTGGGCGTCTTCAGGGCGCACGCGTTCGGCCCACGGCACCCACTCCGGCGCGAGGATCGACTCCGCGGACGGGAGCAGGCCAAGCTCGTTGACCGTGATCACCTTGGAACGGGAGTTGCGGGTCAGGACGGCGTACCACTGCCAGCCGATGTACCCCGGCAGCCGTGATTCGAAAAGGTGCGTGACCACGCGGTCGCCTTCGGTACGGGCCGCCAGGTGGTCCCCGATTTCGGATGCCTTTGCAATGCCTTCTATGGCGGTCCGGGCGGTGTCCACGGCAGCGGCCAGCACGGCGTCGGGCTTCCCCGTCCGCCATACCGGGACTCCGGCGCGCCCCTTGAGGGCCTTGGATCCAGCCTTGGGCTCCACCTTGGATTCGGCCTGTTCAGGTTCCGGGTTCATCGGGAGGCCTAGGCGTCCAGCTCGTCGGCAACCTTACGCAGGGCGGCGGCAATTGCCTTGCCCTTGTTGCCGTCCGGGTATTTGCCGGAGGACAGCGTGCCGGACAGGTTGTCCAGAACCGTCACCAGGTCCTGCACCAGCGGGGCAAGATCCCTTGCGCTGGGGCGTTTGGCCTTGGCGATGGACGGCGTCTTTTCAAGGACGCGCAGACCCAGGGCCTGGGCGCCCTTGCGCCCATCCGCGACGCCGAACTCAACCCGCGTGCCGGCCTTCAGTTCCGAAACTCCGGCGGGCAGCGCGGACTTGGGAAGGAACACTTCCTGCCCGTCCTCGCCCGCGAGGAATCCGAAACCTTTGTCCTTGTCGTACCACTTGACCTTGCCGGTAGGCACCTAATCAACCTTCTTCGTTCTGACGTTCTGGGGCACGGCCGGCCGTCACCGCATCCGCACCGATGTGCGGGTTCAGGGTATGACTGCCTGGTCCATGTTGGTCTCTTCCTTCAAGGTTATCCTGACTGGCAGGCTAATCCCGCTTTGAGGCGCGGCCGCGGCGCTGCTGTTAGCGTTACTTGCATGAGATCCGCGCGTATCCGGCGGCCACTGATGGCCGCGGCAGTGCTCCTTGCAGTTTTGTCCCTCGCCGCCGTCGGGGCGGTCATGGCCCTGGCCGCCGCGGGCCAGGCCGCGCCGCAGTGGATCACGTCGGCGGCCCTTTACGGCCTTCCGGCAGCTTTCCTCCTGATGCTTGTGCTGGTGGCGGACGGCGTTGCCGCCCGCCGCCGGGCAGGAACCACGGGCGGGCGGTAACGTTGGACTGATGTCCCTCATTCGAGCGCTCAGCAAGGACCTGGAGGCACGCAGCGACGAGTCACTGCGTGCCCTGTTCGCTGCGCGGCCGGACCTGATCTCCCCCGGCGTTCCCGACTTCCCTGCCCTCGCCGCCCGCGCCAGCGCCCGCGTGAGCGTGCAGCGTGCCCTGGAGCGCCTGAACCGTCCCCAGATGCAGGTCCTGGAAACCCTGCACCTCTGCACCAACACGGACACCGGACACAGCGCATCGGCCGCGGTGCTGAAGAAAGCCATTGCAGGATCAACGGTGGCCGCCGTCGAGCAGCTCCTGCAGTCGCTGCATGACCTGGCCCTCGTGCAGCGCGCGGAGCCGCCGCACGGAGCAGGACCCTCCGCCCAGCGGCAGCGCTTCTACCTTCCGGTGAGCAGCCTGAAGGACGTCGTCGGCATCTACCCGGCCGGCCTGGGGCGCAGCTACACCGAGCTCGTCAGGCTGCAGCCGGCGTTCGCCCAGCGCGTTGTCCAGCTTGTCGCGGAGCTGCACCGCAGCGGCGCGGCCGTACAGGCCGCCACCACCCCGATGGAGGCAGCGCTGGCGCTGCAGCACTGGACCTCCTCCCCCGAGGCATTGCAGGCGCTCCTCGCCACCGCCCCGGAGCGGACGGCGGCACTGCTGGCGCGGTTCAGCAACTGGGCCATGGGTGCCGTACCCCAGGCCCAGCGCAAGGCTTCCGTCGCCACTGAAGGTCACGACGTCGGACCCGTCGACTGGCTGCTCGCGCGGGGCCTGCTGGTGCCGCTGGACGCCGCCCACGTGGAGCTGCCGCACAGTGTGGGCATCTCCCTGCGCGGCGGCGCCATCATCGACAACTTCTCCCTGACTCCCCCGGCGCCAACGCTCGGCGTCACCACCGCGGCGCTGCGCCGAAACGCCGCGCTGGGCGCCATCGCGGAGACCCTGCGGCTCACCGGCGAACTGCTGCATGCGGTCAGGGACCAGCCCCTGGCTACCCTGCGGAGCGGCGGGGTGGGCATCCGCGAAATGCGGCGGCTGGCCGAGACGCTCCGCGTGGACCACCACACCACCGCCGTACTGCTGGAAGTCTGCGCCCTGTCCGGCCTGATCCGGCTGGACGTGGACAGCTCGTGCTGGGTGCAGCCGCCGCAGCTGGAATGGCTCGGGCTGCCGCGGCAGGAACAGTGGCTGTGGCTCGTCAACGCCTGGCTGGCCAGCGAGCGCGCGCCGTCCCTCGTGGGGCAGCCCGTCAACGGTCAGCCCGGCGGACCCGCCAACCACCGGGCCGCCCCGGCGGCTACCGTCAACGCCCTCTCCGCGGAGGCCCAGCGCTCCGACGCGCCCGTTATCCGCAAGAGGATCCTGGAAATCCTGCGGGAGCTGACCCTCGAGGCGGAGATGCCGGACGGGGCGGCTCCGGTCCTCAATGCGGAGGCAGTGCTGCAGCGTGCCGAGTGGTCCCAGCCGCGCATGGCGCGGCGGTTCAGTTCGCTGATCGGCGGCGTCCTGGCCGAAGCGGAGCTGCTGGGACTGATCGGGTCCGGTGCGCTCAGCCAGCTCGGTGCCGCCATCGCCGCGGACGCGCCCGACGATGCCATGGACCTACTGGGCGAACACCTCCCTGCGGCCCTCAACCACGTGCTCCTGCAGGCGGACCTGACCGCGGTCGCGCCGGGATACCTGGCCCCCGACCTGGCAGAACAGCTGCAGCGGATGGCCGACGCCGAGGGGCAGGGCCCGGCCACGACGTACCGGTTCTCCGTGGAGTCCATCCGGCGCGCCCTGGACTCGGGCCAGGACGCTGCGGCCATCCTCGATTTCCTTCGCCGGCACTCCGCCACCGCCGTGCCGCAGCCGCTGCAGTACCTCGTGGAGGACACCGCCGCCAGGCACGGCAAGCTGCGGGTCGGGGCGGCCGCCAGCTTCATCCAGAGCGACGACGAGGCCGCGCTCAGCGAGCTCTGCCGGGAGGCTGCCGCCTCGTCCCTGGGCCTGGTCCGGATCGCCCCCACCGTGCTGGTGTCCATGGCTTCGCCCCGGCAGACTGCGCTCGTGCTGCGCGGGCTGGGACTGTCACCCGCCGTCGAAGAGGCCGGGACCGCCGTCGTCCGCCTTAACCGCACCGCCCCCGTTCCGGGCACCGGCCGCCCCGTCTACAGCGCGCCGCGCACCGCCCTTCCCGACGCCGACGTCACCGCCCAGCTCGCCGTCCTCCGCAGCCATGCGGACCACACCAGCCCCAACGGCTCCCGGCCCGCCGCTGCCGGCGGCGAGGAGGCCACCCAGCTGGGACTGGAGACCCTGCACAAGGCCATCCGGCTCAGGCAAAAGGTCGTGATGAACGTCGTGGACAGCCTGGGGAATGCGAAACTGGAAACGGTTGTCCCGGTCTCCGTCGCGGGCGGGCGCGTCCGCGTGTTCGACCCCGCGAAGGACACGGAGCGGGTGCTTTCCATCCACCGGATCATCGACATCGAGGCAGCAGAGGAAATGCAGCAGTGAAGGTTCTACCTGCATGAATGACGGCCCCCTGATTGTCCAGAGTGACAAAACCATCCTGCTCGAAGTGGACCACGAGCAGGCGACGGAGGCCCGGCACGCCATTGCGGCCTTCGCCGAGCTGGAGCGCGCCCCCGAGCACATGCACAGCTACCGGCTCACGCCGCTGGGGCTCTGGAACGCCCGGGCCGCGGGGCTCGACGCCGAGAAGGTGCTGGACACGCTGCTCACCTACTCCCGGTTCCCCGTGCCGCACTCCCTGCTGATCGACATCGAAGAAACCATGTCCCGGTACGGCCGGCTCCGGCTGGAGAAGGACCCCCAGCACGGGCTGGTCATGCGCACCAGCGACTATCCGGTGCTCGAGGAGGTCAGCAGGGCCAAGAAGATCCAGCCGCTGCTGGGCCCGCGGATCGATGCCGAGACGGTGGTGGTCCATTCCTCCCAGCGGGGCCAGCTGAAGCAGCTGCTGCTGAAGATCGGCTGGCCGGCGGAGGACCTGGCCGGCTACGTCGACGGCACACCGCACCCCATTCTGCTCAACGAATCGGGCTGGACGCTGCGGCCGTACCAGCGGCTGGCCACGGAGAACTTCTGGGCCGGCGGCAGCGGCGTCGTCGTGCTCCCCTGCGGCGCCGGGAAGACGCTCGTGGGGGCCGCCGCGATGGCGACCAGCTCCACCACGACGCTGATCCTCGTCACCAACACGGTCTCGGCGCGGCAGTGGAAGGACGAGCTCCTCCGGCGGACCTCGCTGACCGAGGACGAGATCGGCGAGTATTCGGGCGCCGTCAAGGAAGTCCGCCCGGTGACCATCGCCACCTACCAGGTCCTCACCACCAAACGCGGCGGCCTGTACCCGCACCTTGAGCTCGTGGACGGCCACGACTGGGGCCTGATCATCTATGACGAGGTCCATCTGCTGCCGGCCCCGATCTTCAGGATGACGGCTGACCTGCAGGCGCGGCGGCGGCTCGGCCTTACGGCAACCCTGGTGCGTGAAGACGGCCGGGAAGGCGAGGTCTTCAGCCTCATCGGACCCAAACGCTATGACGCGCCGTGGAAGGACATTGAGGCCCAGGGCTACATCGCGCCTGCCGATTGCGTGGAGGTCCGCGTGGACCTTCCCAAGGACGAGCGCGTGGCCTATGCCATGGCCGAGGATGCGGACAAGTACCGGCTGTGCGCCACCTCCGAGACGAAGACTCTCGTGGCCGAACAGCTCGTGGAACACCACCGGGGCGAGCAGGTCCTGGTGATCGGGCAGTACATCGACCAGCTCGATGAACTCGGCGAGCGGCTGGACGCCCCGGTCATCAAGGGCGAGACCCCGGTGAAGGCCCGGCAGAAGCTCTTTGACGCCTTCCGCGCCGGGGAGGTCCAGACGCTGGTGGTGTCCAAGGTGGCCAACTTCTCCATCGACCTGCCGGAGGCCTCCGTGGCCATCCAGGTGTCCGGCTCCTTCGGTTCGCGCCAGGAGGAGGCCCAGCGGCTCGGCCGGCTGTTGCGGCCGAAGCAGGACGGCCGGGCGGCGCGGTTCTACTCGCTCGTTGCCCGTGACACCCTGGACCAGGATTTCGCGGCCAAGCGCCAGCGCTTCCTGGCCGAGCAGGGCTACGCCTACCGCATCATGGACGCCAAGGACGTCGAATCCTGCTGACCCAAGCAACACACAACATTCATCCAGAAAACTCCCAGATTCTGGGAGCATCATGGGAAATATGAAAAAGAACAGCGCCGAAGCGAAGCTCCTCGTGGTCGATGACGAACCGAACATCCGCGAGCTGCTCTCGACGTCCTTGCGCTTCGCCGGCTTTGAAGTGGTGTCCGCGGGCAACGGGCGGGAGGCGCTGGCCGCCGTCGAGGCGCACGCGCCCGACCTCGCGGTGCTGGACGTCATGCTTCCGGACATGGACGGCTTCACCGTCACGCGCCGGCTGCGCGCGGCGGGCAAGCATTTCCCGGTCCTCTTCCTGACCGCCAAGGATGACACCGAGGACAAGGTCACCGGACTGACGGTCGGCGGGGACGACTACGTCACCAAGCCGTTCAGCCTTGATGAGGTGGTGGCGCGCATCCGCGCCGTGCTCCGCAGGACCCAGCCGCTGCTGGAGGACGACGAGGCCGTCATCCGGGTGGATGACCTGGAACTCGACGACGACGCCCACGAGGTGCGCCGCGGCGGCAAGGTGATCGAGCTGTCCCCCACCGAGTTCAAACTCCTCCGCTACCTGATGCTCAACCCGAACCGGGTCCTGTCCAAGGCGCAGATCCTGGACCACGTCTGGGAATACGACTTCAACGGTGACGCCTCCATCGTCGAGTCCTACATTTCCTACCTGCGGCGCAAGGTGGACATCGATCCCGACGCCCCGGCCCTGATCCAGACCAAGCGCGGCGTCGGGTACGTGCTGCGGACAGCAGAAAAGCGCTGACCTTGCTGGCACGATGGAGGTCGGCGCTGGAGCGCTGGAAGTCCGCCACCCTCCGGTCCCAGCTGGTGGCCATCATGATGGCCCTCCTGCTAATGGCCCTGGCCGTGACCGGCGTGGTTGCCCTGACGCTGCTGCGCGGCTACCTCGAGGGCCAGGTGGACGACAAGCTCCGGGCCGCCGTCGCCGCCGCCCAGTCGCAGCGTTCCATCTCCCCCATCGCCAACCCGGCGGTGCCCACGGACTACGCGGTGACGCTCTACTATCCGGGAACGCAGCGGGACCCCATCGACGACAAGCTCGCCCGGCCCGACATTTCGTCGATCTCCGTCGACGAGGCCCGGGAACGTGATTTCGTTCCCTACCAGGTGCGTGGCACCGACGGTAAGAACTGGCGCGTGGTGGCGGTTCCCGTCGTCGTGGGCAGCGAGCAGCAGCGCGCGGTGGTGGTCATCGGACTGCCGCTGTCCCCGGTGGAGGAGGTGCTGCGCCACATCAGCCTGGTTGGGGTAGGAGTTGGAACGCTGGCGATCATCCTCGCCTTCTTCATCGCCAACTGGACCGTAACCAGATCCTTCCGGCCACTGGCCAGGGTGGAGAAAACCGCCGCCGCCATCGCCGCCGGCGACCTCTCCCGCCGCGTCGATGTGGAGAACCCCTCCACGGAAGTAGGCCGCCTCGGCCGGTCCCTGAACGCCATGCTCGCCCACATCGAGGCGGCATTCGCTGCCCGGATGGCGTCCGAGGACCGGATGCGCCGGTTTGCCGCGGACGCGTCGCACGAGCTGCGCACCCCCTTGGTCACCATCCGGGGCTACTCGGAGCTGTACCGGCACGGCGCGCTGCAGTCCTCCGAGGACGTGGCCAGCGCCATGGGCCGGATCGAGAGCGAGGCCAAGCGGATGGGCTCCATGGTGGAGGACCTGCTGCTGCTGGCGCGGCTCGACGAGCAGCGGCCGCTGCAGCGCAAGCCCATCGACCTGCAGCTGCTCGCCCACGACGCGGTGGTGGACACCCAGGCCAGCGAACGGAACCGCAGCATCACCCTGACCGGCCTGCACAACGGCAGCGCCGAACCGGCGCCCGTGCTCGGCGACGAGGCGAAGCTGCGCCAGGTCATCGGCAACCTGGTGGGCAACGCGCTGCGCTACACGCCTGCGGGAACACCTATCGAGCTGGCCGTGGGCGTCCGGCGGGCCGACGACGGTTCCGCCGTGTCCGTCCTCGAAGTCCGGGACCACGGCCCCGGGATCTCGGACACGGAGGCGCCCAAGGTCTTTGAGCGCTTCTACCGGGCCGATACCTCACGCACCCGGGAGACGGGCGGCAGCGGGCTGGGCCTGGCGATTGTGGCCGCCATTGTCGGCTCGCACGGCGGCTCCGTCCGGGTGGACGGTACCGACGGCGGCGGCGCAACACTCGTGGTCAGCCTCCCCCTCCGCGAGGACTCCCCGGAGGCGGACACCCCGGAGGCGGACACCCCGGCAGCGGATGGCATCGGAACGTTCTCGGACAGTGTTACCGGGGACCGTGCTGCGGGCGGGAATCACTTATCCACATAGGGAATCCTGCCGTGGCGGCGGGACCCGGCCGGTTCATAGGCTCGACGTAGCGGGCCGGAACGGCCGGTCCGCCAGCCACAGCGACTGTCCTGCCGGGCAGTCCCTCAAGTCGTCGAGAGGCCCCGCCATGAGCATCATTTCCGTCGATACCGACGTATTGCAGGTGAAATCAGCCAACGTCAAGGCGACCGTTGACCGGATCAGCGCCGACGTCCAGGCGATGAAGCACGGCCTGGACGAACTGCAGGCCACGTGGCGCGGTTCGGCTGCCACCAACTTCCAGGCGCTCGTGGCCGAGTGGACCCTGACGCAGGGCAAGGTCGAGGCATCGCTCGCCTCCATCAATCTTGCCCTGTCGTCGGCCGCCGACACCTATGCCCAGGCGGAGCAAGGCAACGCCCAGCGTTTCAGCTGACGCAGGCGTTCCAACGCTTTGGCTGGCGCCGGCGGCTTGCTCAGGCTTCGGGCGTGCCCTGGTGGAACCGCAGGCGCCACTGGTCGCCGTCCAGGACCCACAGGGAGCTCCGCAGGGCTGAGCCGGCGCGGGAGTAGCTGCGGTAGGTCAGCAGGACCGTGTCCGTACCGATCCTGTCGGCACTGAGCACGTCCAGGTCGACGGGACCGCCCCGGCTTTCCTCAAGGGACATCATCATGGCGTCACGGGTCCAGAGCCGGCCTGCGGTGCCGATTTCCGTGAAGTCCGGGTGCAGCAGCTGTCCTGTGCGCCCGATGTCGCTGCGGACGTCCGGACGGAGGAGCTCACGTTCCAGGGCCTCAACAATCGCTTCGGGCGTGGCACCGGCCGGGAGTTCCGCAAACGACTCGTCACCAAGGTCGCCGGCGCCCAGTTCGCTGAAGAGGTCGGGTTCGTCTCCGAAGAGCGCCGGGCTTGCGGACTCGAAGCCGCGGGCCAGTGTTTTGGGTTCAGCCAGTGTTTTGGGTTCAACCAGAGTTTTGCGTTCAGCTAGTTTTTCCGGTTCAACCGGAGCCTCACGTTCAAACAGCGAAGGAATGCCGCCCTCGCCGCGGCCTTCCTTGACCGCCCGCCGGCCGGGCGCTGGTTCCGCGTTGGGGAATCCGGGTCCTGAGCGGGCGGCAACCCCCTGCTGGTAGGCCGTTGCCACGGCCCTGGCGCGCTCGTCGGCGGCCTCGTTCAACTCGTGCCCGGCGTGGCCCTTGACCCACTCAAACCGGTACTTCCGTCCGGCGAGCTCCCGGTCGATGTCCTTGAGGATATCGACGTTCAGCACGGGCTTGCCGTCCGCCTTGCGCCATCCTTTGCGCTTCCAGCCGGGCATCCATTTCGTCACCGAGTTGATCACGTACTGGCTGTCGCAGAGGATGTGCAGGTCCTCGTCCGGAAGGTGCGCGGTGGAGCGGAAGAGGTCCAGGACGGCCATCAGCTCACCCTGGTTGTTGGTGCCGTGCGGCCAGCCGCCGGCCCGCCAGCAGTCGTCGTTCACGTACCAGGCCCACCCTGCGGGACCCGGGTTTCCCAATGCCGAACCGTCGGCTGCTGCAGTAATCGTCACCGAACCATCCTGCCAGACTGCAAGGACAAAAATGCGCAGAACAAAAAGTGCGGCCCCCTCCGTGGAGGGGGCCGCACCTGTTAGCCAGCTGGGAACAGCGGGTGGCTAGAAGCCGCCCATGCCGCCCATGTCGTCGCCGCCGCCGACGGCCGGGGCGCTCTTTTCCGGCTTGTCGGCCACAACGGCCTCGGTGGTGAGGAACAGGCCGGCAATGGAAGCCGCGTTCTGCAGGGCAGAGCGGGTTACCTTGACGGGGTCATTCACGCCGGCAGCCAGCAGGTCGACGTATTCGCCGGTGGCTGCGTTCAGGCCGTGGCCTGCAGGCAGGCCGCGGACCTTGTCCACCACGACGCCGGGCTCGAGGCCGGCGTTGAAGGCGATCTGCTTCAGCGGGGCGTCGATGGCAACGCGGACGATGTTCGCACCGGTTGCTTCATCGCCCTGGAGCTGCAGGTTGGCGAATGCCTTGGCGCCGGCCTGGATCAGGGCCACGCCACCACCGGCAACGATGCCTTCTTCAACGGCAGCCTTAGCGTTGCGGACAGCGTCCTCAATGCGGTGCTTGCGCTCCTTGAGCTCAACCTCCGTGGCGGCACCGGCCTTGATGACTGCAACGCCGCCGGCCAGCTTGGCCAGGCGCTCCTGCAGCTTCTCGCGGTCGTAGTCGGAGTCGGAGTTCTCGATCTCGGCGCGGATCTGGGAAACGCGGCCGGCGATCTGGTCAGCGTCGCCTGCACCTTCGACGATGGTGGTCTCGTCCTTGGTCACGACAACCTTGCGTGCCTTGCCCAGGAGGTCGAGGCCGGCGGTCTCAAGCTTGAGGCCGACTTCCTCGGCGATGACCTGGCCGCCGGTGAGGATGGCGATGTCGGCCAGCTGCGCCTTGCGGCGGTCACCGAAGCCGGGAGCCTTGACGGCCACGGACTTGAAGGTGCCGCGGATCTTGTTGACGATCAGGGTGGCCAGAGCCTCGCCCTCGATGTCTTCGGCGATGATCAGCAGCGGCTTGTTGGACTGCATGACCTTCTCGAGGACAGCGACCAGTTCCTTGACGTTGGAGATCTTGGAGTTGACGATCAGGATGTACGGGTCCTCGAGGACCGTTTCCTGGCGCTCGGTGTCCGTGACGAAGTAGGCGGAGATGTAGCCCTTGTCGAAGCGCATGCCTTCGGTGAGCTCCAGCTCGAGGCCGAAGGTGTTGGACTCCTCGACCGTGATGACGCCTTCCTTGCCCACCTTGTCCAGGGCCTCGGCGATCAGGGCGCCGATCTCGTCGTCACCGGCGGAGATGGAAGCCGTGGCTGCGATCTCTTCCTTGGTTTCGATTTCCTTGGCGGAGTTCAGCAGTTCAGCGGTGACAGCTTCAACGGCCTTCTCGATGCCGCGCTTGAGGGACAGCGGGTCAGCGCCGGCCGCAACGTTGCGCAGGCCTTCCTTGACCAGTGCCTGGGCCAGGACGGTAGCGGTGGTGGTGCCGTCGCCAGCGACGTCATCCGTCTTCTTGGCAACTTCCTTGACCAGCTCGGCGCCGATCTTCTCGTAGGGATCGTCCAGCTCGATCTCCTTGGCGATGGAAACACCATCGTTGGTGATCGTGGGGGCGCCCCACTTCTTTTCGAGGACGACGTTGCGGCCACGCGGGCCGAGGGTGACCTTGACGGCGTCGGCGAGGATGTTCAGGCCCCGCTCAAGACCGCGGCGTGCCTCTTCATCAAATGCAATGATCTTGGCCATAACGGCAGTAGTCCTTTCGGGACAGTCGTTAAGAAGGAACCTCGCTGCGGTGCCCGCGACGGACGATCCTTTCCGCGGGCCTCTGTATGCCCAACAGTCCGGATCTCACCCCAACCAGGTGTTTCTTTCGCTCCTTGCGCCGCCGCCGGAGTAGTGCCGGCCGGAACCGGACGACTCTTTAGCAGTCGGCACGCTGGAGTGCTAATCAATAATTAGCACTCCCCCGGGGAGAGTGCAAGCAGATGAGCTTGTTTATCCCGTGAACGGGCGGACTTATTCGCTGCCAGCGATCAGCCGGCCGACCTGCCCGCCGCCTCGCTGCCCCTGAGCTTGGCCTTGTTGTCGGCGCCGTAGGTGAACACCATGTACTTCGCGGCGGTGACGTCGCCGTTCGCGTCGAAGCGGACGGGGCCGGACTCGCCGTCGTAGTCAATGGCCTTCCCGTCCCGGATGGCGGCAAGGCAGTCTTTGTAGGTCGAGCAGACTGTCGGCTTCGCCGACGGGGAGGCAGGCGCGCGGCTGCCGGCAGTTCCGCCGGAGACGGAGATGAGCGTCCCCGCGATGGAGGTACCGGCGTCGTCCTCTGCGGCCGCGGCGGCCAGGGCCGCGAGGTTCACGGCATCGTAGGTCTCGGCCGCGAACGTGGTGTCCTTGAGCTTCGCATCGATATCCACGAGTTCGGCCTGGAAATGCGCGGAAGGAAAGACGCCGGGCACCAGGGCGCGCGCTCCCTCAAGCGACTTCGATCCGAGGGCGGAGCCGTACTGCCCGAATGCACCATCGGCCAGGATGAGTTTGTTGCCCGGCACTCCGGCGTTGGTAAGCTCGGCGATGGCGCCCTGTGCTCCATCCCGGGCAATGACCACGACGGCGTCCGGAGCTGCGGCGCGGACGGCAGCCGCGGACTTCTGTGCCTCACCCGCCTTGAAGCCGGAAACGGTGACGGGGTCCAGCCCGCCGGCCTTGGCGGAAGCGGAAACAGCTGCGGACACATCCTGGCCGTAGCTGCCGTCCTCGTAGACCACGGCGAGGCTCTTGGCTCCGGCGTCCCTGGCGAGTTTCACCAGGACGGGAGCCTGCGCGATGTCCGCCGCCGCCGTCCGGAAGTAGTAGCCGCCGCTCTTGTAGCCGCTGAGTTCCGGGGCCGTGTTCGCCGGAGAAATGAGCGTGATCCTGGCCTTGGACAGCACGTCGATGGCGGCCGGCGCGCGGCTGGAATCGGTGGGGCCGATCACGGCGTCCGCCTTGGCATCTGCGAGTGCGCGGGCCTGGGCGGCGGCGTCTCCGCCGGCGGATGCCGGCAACAGCTCCACGGGCCTGCCCTTGTGCCCGCCCGCGGCGTTGATCTCCTGGACGGCGAGCTTGGCGGCAGCCAGCTCGGCGGCGTTCAGGAAGGCTTGGGGTCCGGTATTGTCCAGGATCAGCCCGATCCGCAGGGTCCCGTCGCCGCTGGCTTCAACCGGGGCCGTCCGGGCGTTGTCGCCGGATCCGGAACAGGCGCCCAGCGTCATCACGACGGCGGCGCCCCAGACGGCAGAACCCCTGAGACCTGCGCTGCGTGCCACTAGACGGGCCGGACCATTTCTGCCTGCGGCCCTTTTTCGCCTTCGCCCACTTCCAGCTCCACCCGCTGGCCTTCGTCCAGCGCCCGGAACCCGTCGGTCTGGATGGCCGACCAGTGCACAAAGACGTCGTCGCCCGAATCGTCAACAGTGATGAAGCCGTAGCCCTTTTCCGCGTTGAACCACTTCACGGTTCCCAATGCCATGATCCCCACACTTTCAGGTTGCTTCCGCAAGGCCCACGTCGGTGTGTGCCGTGAATTACGCCCCGCAGCCTGCCTTCACTCTATCCAGTCAGGACCCGGGAGGCGCAGGCCGGCGGCCCGGAGCGGAGGCAATAGTTATTCAGGCGTAACCGGTTTGGCTACTGGTAGCCGGGGCCCAGCACCACCGCTACGGGCGTTTGGAAGTCCGCGCTCTCCACCAGCGTGGGGATGTTCAGGAGTGCGCTGAGCGCCTCGGCGTTGGCCCGGTGGGCAGCGTCAGAGTAGAAGATCACGGACTGCTGCTGGGGAGCGCCCTGCCAGTTGGACACTTCACCGAGCACCCAGCCGTCGGACTGGACCGTGGCACCAACGCGGCCGGCCAGTCCGGAGGTCAGCGTGCCGTTGAAGATAGCTACCGGCTGCGACTTGTCCACCGCTGCGGGGGCAACGGTTTCCGAGGTGGCGGGTTCCAGGGCGGAAGGCGAAGCCGATTCGGAAGCGGACGCCGAGGCCGGGGCGCTGGGGCTGGGCTTCGCACTTGCCGGGGGCGTCGCCGTGGGGCTGGCCGACGCCGTGAAGGTTCCAGCCGCGGCGGCGGCCGGCGGCGCGATGGCAGGCTGGAATCCCAGCTGCGGCAACAGGAAGAAGGCAACCAGGCCGACGGCGAGCGCCCCGATCCCCACGGAAAGGATCGGCCACAACTTGGGACGTGACGGCGCGGAGACAGCGCGGTGAACGCCCTGCCGGGAGGAGACCTCAGGCACCCTGTCAAATTCGTCCCGAGCAAAATTAGTCATGGTAAACAGGAGTCCTTGTTGGTTTTCGCCGGCAGTCCGGCGCTAGCAGTTACGCGTCAGATCCAAGGCGGCGCGCAGTGCGGGCCCGCTGACGTGACGTACGTAGTCTACGCAATCTCTTCACCAGCATGGGGTCATGGGCGAGCGCGTGCTCTGTATCGATCAGGGCATTCAGGATCTGGTAGTAGTGCGTCGCGGACAGGTCAAAGAGCTCGCGGATGGCCTGTTCCTTGGCGCCGGCGTACTTCCACCACTGCCGTTCCAGGGCGAGAATCTGCTGCTCCCGCTCGGTCAGCGGCGAATCACGGAGCTTGAAGTCGTCCAGCAGCGAGCCGCTCCGCAGCACCTGCTCCAGCGGCGTATCTTCCGCTGAATACTGCCCTGGATCCCGCCCTGGATCCCGCTCCGCGAGGTGGTCCTGCAACGGCTCGGCCACTGCGCTCTCCTTAGCTGAATCCGGTTAAAGTACCTCCCCTATGCTACGGAGGAATAACAGCATTGTCATTTGCGGCACGGGGCTCCAACGGGCCGTCTTATCTTGACCTGCACCGGGCTCCGGGCAGCCTTGCGGAAGAATGGATGCTGTGACCGAACCTGAACCGCTCTTCGACCTCGAACCTGCGACGGCGTCCGGCCCGGACTTTGCGGAGCTGGCCAGGCTGCCCCTCCGCGAGCTGATGGCACCGGACTGGGCGGATGCCCTGGCCGGGGTGGAGGCGGAACTGCGGTCCGTGCTGTCTTTCGTCGCCGGCGAGGAGGCGGCCGGACGGCGGGTGCTGCCGTCGGCGTCGAACGTCCTCAGGGCTTTCCGGCAGCCGCTGAACGGGGTACGGGTCCTGATTGTGGGCCAGGATCCCTATCCCACCCCCGGACATGCCGTGGGCCTCGCGTTTTCCGTGGACGCCGGCACGCGCCCCATCCCCCGGAGCCTGGCCAACATCTACAGGGAGCTTGAGTCGGACCTGGGCCTGCCGCCCCGGATCCACGGCGACCTCGGCGCCTGGGCGGACCAGGGCGTCCTGCTCCTCAACAGGGTGCTGAGCGTGCGGGAAGGCGGTGCCGGGTCCCACCGCGGCAAGGGCTGGGAAGCGATCACGACGGCGGCAGTTGCCGCCGTCGCCGGCCGCCGGACAGCGGAGGGAATGGCAGCGCCGCTCGTCGCTGTGCTCTGGGGCAAGGATGCCGAGAGCGTCCGCCCGCTGCTGGGCAGCACCCCCGTGCTGGCCAGTGCCCATCCCAGCCCGTTGTCCGCCTCACGGGGGTTCTTCGGTTCCCGGCCGTTCAGCCGCGCCAACACCCTGCTGGAACAGCAGGGTGCAGGCCCCGTGGACTGGGAGCTTCCGGCGGTGCCGGCCCGTCAGCTCCCGCAAAGGAGCTTAGGCTAGGCTTACCCGCATGACTTCGCTTCCGGCAGACACCACCGCCACCAAGAAATCCCGCCCGCAGGTCACCCTGACTGTCCTCCGGCGGGAACAGCTTTCCGCGCACATGGTGCGCGTCGTCGCGGGCGGCCCGGGGTTCGCCGATTACGTCAACAACGACTTCGTGGACCGTTACGTCAAGATCGTCTTTCCGCAGCCCGGGGTGGACTACCCCCAGCCCCTGGACCTGTGGGCCGTCCGGGAATCGATGCCCCGGGAGCAGTGGCCGCACACCCGCACCTACACGGTCCGCTGGGTGGATACCGCTGCCGGCGAACTTGCCATTGACTTTGTGGTCCACGGAGACGAAGGCCTGGCCGGTCCCTGGGCTGCCGGGGCCGAACCGGGCGACAGCCTCATCTTCACCGGCCCCGGCGGCGGCTACAACCCCGATCCGGACGCGGACTGGTACCTGCTGGCCGCCGACGAGGCTGCGTTGCCGGCAGTGGCAGCCGTCATCGAGTCGCTCCCCGCGGACGCACGCGGCCTGGCGTTCCTCGAAGTGGGGTCCGAGGCGGACGTCCAGGAGATTGCTGCTCCCGCCGGGCTAGAGCTGGTCTGGCTGCAGCGCGGCGACGTTCCCGCCGGCGAAAGCAGCCGGCTGGTGGACGCGGTGCGCGGCGCCGCCTGGCCCGAGGGCCGCGTGAACGTTTTTGCGCACGGCGAGCGGGGCTACATGAAGGGTCTGCGGGATGTGCTGTACCGCGAGCGCGGCCTGGACCGCAACCAGGTTTCGCTGTCCGGCTACTGGGCCAAGGGCCGCGTCGAGGATGTGTTCCAGGCCGAGAAGAAGCTGCCGATAGGCAAGATCTAACCCGGAAAGATCCAGCCGGTCCTAGCGGCGGCGGGACCGCCGCCGCTCGTTGCTGGCCAGGCTGCGGGTGAGCGGCCGGGCCAGAGTGTCACCCAGCACAATGCCGCCGGCCACGCCGAACACGATCGCCCCGGCGCTGAGCATTCCGCCGGCCCCGAGCAGGATCTCCGATTCCTCGATGGTCAGGACGTACATCGACCGGAAGATGGTGAGGCCCGGCAGGAGAATCAGACCGGCCGGCACCGCGACCACCAGCTGCGGGGCGCCCATCTTCAGCGCCACCACACGGGCCAGCAGTCCGATCACCACGGCGGCGAGCGCCGGCGAGAACCGCGGGCCAATGCCTACCGCCTCGCCGCCGATAAGGGCCAAATGCCCCACCACACCTACAGCCGCCGTCGGAAGCAGCAGCTTCCAGTCCGTCTGTTCCGTGACACCGATCGCCACGACGGCGATGGCTACCAGAATCACCTGCACCCACAGCGGGTACGCGGACGGGAACGTCTCCGTGACGTCGATCGGCTCCATGCCGATCCTGTCCCCCACCACAAAGGCGACGGCGATCCCGGCGACGACGGCCCCGAACGTCAGCAGGGTGGACAGGAACCTGCCGGCCGCCGTGACGGGAAAGCCGTTAATGGCGTCCTGGACCGAGGACACGAGCCGCCCGGTGGGAAGCAGCAGCAGGATGCCGCCCACCACCACAATGGCGGGAGCCAGCCGGATCCCCACGGGGCTGCCGAACCGCCACAGCAGCAGCGCGATCACCGTCACCACAAACGAGCAGGCCGCCGTGATGAAGAAGTCAGGCGTCCGCCAGCGGCCCAGCTTCCGGGCCACCAGGCTGATGAGCAGGTTGGAGGCGAACGCGACAGCCGAGGCGCCGAGACCGCCACCGATGACTGCCACGAACACGGCCGAGAACACCGCGAACGCCGCCGTCACCATCCAGCGCGGGAACGGTTTGGGCCGGCGGACAATCTCGTCGAGCCGGCGGACGGCCTCGTCCCGGCCGACGCCGCCGGCAACGATGTCTGTGACCAGCTGGTGGACCTGGGCAAGCCCGGCGTAGTTGTTCGTCCAGGACCGGACCACCCGCAGGAGGGTGATGGGCGTCTGGTCCTTGGCTGCGTAATTGATGCCAACCGACTGGTTGGTGATGTCCACCTCAATGTTTTTAAGTCCCAGCGCCGCAGTCACGGCAATGATGCTGGTTTCCACTTCGAGGGCGCCGGCACCGTACCGGAACATCGACTCGGCCAGGTGCAGCGCAAAGTCCATCGTCTTGCGGGCAGATTCGTCGATACCGCCCACTTGGATCATGGGGTTGGCGTAGGGGCTCCCGGCGAGCCTGTCCACGATGCTCAGTGGCGCCGTCGGCGGATTTTCCCCCTGCACCAGGCGGCGCAGCATGCGCTTGGCTGCCGCGTTCTGGTGCAGCTGCGAGGCGGTCAGCGGCTCCGTCTTGGGCAGCCCGTCCGTGGGCGGCCGGTTGGAGCCACGGGGTTGTTTGGTCATCAGGGCTCCCCCTTCTGTCAGTGCCTTAGGAGTTCGGTGCCTTGCCAGTTTGTTGGCTCAGTAAAACTGCTGCCCGGTGCGGCGTGTGTACAGCTGCCGGGCAACCCGTTCGCCGGCGGCAATCCACATCTTGTACTTCAGCGGGCTGATGACCTGGTCATAGCAGCCAACAAAGTCCGTGACCGTTTTGCTGAAGCTGGTCTTGAAGAGCCCCAGTCCATGGAAGGGATTCGACGTGTCCTTGAGCTTGTCGCTGGGCGGCGTCCCGCAGAAGTCGTATTCGGTGCAGCCCAGCTCCTTGAGCTGGTTGATGGCGGTCCACTGCACCAGATGCGAATCGCCGTACTGGCTGCGCTGCTGCAGCGATCCGCCGTCCTTGTAGGTGCCCTTCCGGCCGTAGTTGATGACAAACGCGCCCACCGAGGGAACGCCGTTCTCGTACACAAACAGGAGCCGGCCCTGGCCGCGCTTGATGAAGTTCGTCCAGAACTGGCGGTAGTAGTCGTATTCGCGCACCCGGACCTGCGACTTCGCCTGGACGGTGTCGGTCATCAGGGCGTACATGGCCTTGAAGTTTTCCTCGCTGGGGTCCACGTTGTGCACCTCGACGCCCTCGCGGATGGCACGGCGGACGGCGTTCCGTCCCCGTGAGTGGAGGTTGCGCAGGAGCTGGTTCTCCTCGGGGGAAATATCCAGCAGTGCTGTGGAGTCGTTGGGCTGCAGGTTGTGCGTCTTGACCAGCCCCGCCCCCTCGATGACTTCGCGCGCGGCCTCACTGAGGATGATGTCCGGCTCGATCTTGATGGCGAAGACGCCCAGCCGTGCACGCTTGACGAACTCGGTGTTCGCCGCGGCAATGCCCGGGATGTCCTCGACGCCGGCCACATCGGGACCCTTGATGAGGTACCAGAGCTTGCCCAGCAGCGGGAAGCTCTTTTCCAGCACCAGGTTGTAGCTCGTGTAGTCGGCTGTTTCGTACACGAGGTGCAGGGTCTTCCAGCCGAAGTGCTGCTTGACCTCGGCAAAGGCCTCCGACTGCAGCAGGTTTCCGCCGTTCGGATTCGCGGTGACGTGGGAGTCCCAGTTGGCAACCTCTTCGGAGGTGGCAAAGCGGGCAGTGAATTCTCGCAAGTGTGCCGTATCCAATCTTCGCTTACGTTTCGTGCAGGTGCCGGAGAAGCAGCCTCAAGTCTATCCGTCCGGCCTCCCGCGCCGCTTGCCGCGGGGACGTGATCCTGGTCAGAGCCGCACCTGCCGAAGGTCGGTGAGCGGAAGGACGGCGCCTCGCGGCGTACCCTCAGGAACGCCGGCGGTGAACCGGTCGGCGTCGGCCAGGCGCGTCAGTGCGATCCGGGTCAGCTCAGCAATGTGCGGGATGGGGACCTGGAAGGTCCGGTAAGGCCCCAGCGGCGGTGGCTCGTCTGCCAGCAGGCGTTCCCTCATGATCCTCACCAGTTCCTCCGGGCCCAGGAGCGGGGACTGGTCCAGCAGGAAACCCGCCGCGGCCAGCCGGCCATCCATGGTCCAGGCTGCGATCTTCCAGAATTTCCGCGGTATTTGGATGCCCCGGTAGGGCAGGTCGCCGGCGTCGAGGACGGGTCCGGTAAAGACGCTGATCCTGGCGTCGTATTGGCTGGCGTGGTGGAGAACGTGGTCTTCCAGGCCGGCCCAGAGTTCCTTGCCCTGGTTGAAGGCAGCTGCCTGCGGCGCCGCATTCGGGTATGAGAAGGTGTCCTGGTTTGCGGCCAGCGCGGTGCTCTCATCGCCCCAGACCGGATCCAGGCGGCGGACCAGATGGCCCCGGTCCAGGTCGTTGTGCTGGTACACGTCCGGGCCGGTCTGGAGCCCCTGCGGCAGCCGGGGGTCGAAGTGCCAGGTTCCTTCGCGCCCCAGCGGCACCAGTGCTTGTCCATTGATGTTGACACCGGTCACGGCCGCCAGCCTGCGCGCCGGCAACAGCCGCACCGAGAAGTGCGTGTAATCGAGGAGGACCGTGGACGCGTCCGTGCCCGGCAGGTCAACGGCCTCGCGCAGGAAGCCGGAATCGTACCCTTCGCCCATGGTTCCCATGGTGGCACGCCGGCCTGACAATCGGCTGGGGCGCTGCGGTTGCTTGGCCGCCTTGACTCCGGACGGGCCCTCGGCAACTGTAGGGCAATGGAAAGCAGGGACCGCGTGCCAGCCGAAGGAGCCGAAGGAGACGCCGGCGGTGACAGTGGCGGAACCAGTGGTGACGGCGTGCGGCCCAGGCCGCGGCGCACCGCCGTCGAACTGGCCGCCCTCCTCGCTTTCCTGGCCACCAGCGCGCTGGTGGCGTGGCTAGGATCGCAGGCAACCATCCGCAATGTCACGGGCTGGTACGCGGCAGCCGATAGGGCGCCGTGGTCCCCGCCCAGCTGGGTGTTCGGTCCGGTCTGGACTGTGCTGTACACGGCCATGGCGGTGGCGGCCTGGCTCGTTTGGCGAAGCCGCAGCCCGGACCGCAGGGCTGCTCTCACCCTCTATGGCGTACAGCTTGCCTTGAACCTCGCGTGGACGCCGGTCTTTTTCGGTCTGTATCCGGCGTGGGGTCCGGCCGCACTCTGGCTGGCGCTGGGCATCATTGTTGCGCTGGCTTTGGCGGTGGCCGGCACCGTCCTGCTGTTCGGTCCAATCCGCCGCACGGCCGGGCTGCTGATGCTGCCGTACCTGTCGTGGGTCATCTTCGCGTCGAGCCTGAACCTGTGGGCGGCCGCCAACAACTAGGTCAGCACTCGACGACGTTGACCGCCAGCCCGCCCATCGCGGTTTCCTTGTATTTGGAGCTCATGTCCTTGCCCGTCTCGCGCATGGTGACGATGACCTCGTCCAGCGAGACCCGGTGCGAACCGTCGCCCCACAACGCCATCTTGGCCGCGTTGATCGCCTTGGCCGCCGCGATCGCGTTCCGCTCGATGCACGGCACCTGCACCAGGCCTCCGATCGGATCGCACGTCAGGCCAAGGTTGTGCTCCATGGCAATCTCCGCGGCGTTCTCCACCTGCGCAGGCGTGCCACCCATGACCTCGGCAAGCCCGGCAGCAGCCATCGACGACGCCGACCCCACCTCCCCCTGGCAACCCACCTCCGCGCCGGAAATGGACGCCTGTTCCTTGTACAGCACCCCGACGGCACCCGCGGTCAGCAGGAACTTGACCACGACGTCGTCGCGGTCTTCCTGCGTGGCCTGATCCATACCCGGCGCGAAATGCAGCGCGTAGTACAGGACGGCGGGAATGATCCCTGCCGCGCCGTTCGTCGGAGCGGTAACCACCCGCCCGCCCGAGGCGTTCTCCTCGTTCACGGCCAGGGCCACCAGATTGACCCATTCCTGCCAGTACTTCGGGTCCCGGTGGTCCGGACCGTGGCCACGGCCCTCCTTCAGGAGGCGTTCGTGCCAGTCGGGAGCACGACGGCGGACCTTCAGCCCGCCGGGCAGCAGCCCCTCACGCTTCAGGCTGACCTCGACACAGCCTTCCATGACGGAGTAAATGTGCAGCAGGCCCTCCCGGATCTCTTCCTCGGAGCGGGACGCGCGCTCGTTGACCAGCATGATGTCGGCAATGGAGAGGCCCTTGGACTGGCAGCGGCCCAGCAGCTCGGCGGCGGTGCGGAACGGCAGCGGAAGTTCCTTCTTGGACTCGTCCAGTTTCTGCTGCGCCGCGTCCTCCTCGCCCTCCCGGACAATGAACCCGCCGCCCACCGAGAAGAAAGTGGCGCTGTGGAGGATTTCACCGTTGGCGTCCGAGACCGTGAAGGTCATGCCGTTGGTGTGCCGGGGCAGCACGGTCAGCGGGCGCAGGATCATGTCCTTCACGCCGTACGGCAGGGGAACCGAACCTGCCAGCTGCAGGGTCCCGGTTTCCGCGATCGACGCCAGCCGCTCCTCGACCTCGTCGGGCAGGATCAGCTCCGGGTGGAAACCCTCCAGGCCCAGCAGGATCGCCGTCATGGTGCCGTGCCCGTGCCCGGTGGCAGCGAGAGAGCCGTACAGGTCCACCCGCAGCGACGCCACGCCCTCCAGCACCCCGGCGGACTTCAATTCCTCCGCAAACACCGCGGCAGCCCGCATGGGTCCAACGGTGTGCGAGGACGACGGGCCAATCCCAATGGAAAAGAGATCAAAGACTCCAACGGCCATAATCAATCCTAACTAGTCATGTGGTCAGGTGCGGATGGAGTTTTTGTCCAGATAATGGCTCCAAAAGGGCTTCGAAGTCACGATATCTGGACAAAAACTCCATCCTTGAGGGGGTGTCGGTCGCCCGCAGGAATTAACCCAGGGGTGTTACGGACGGGTAGAGCGGGTGGGCTTCGGCCAGGGCCTCTACGCGGGTGCGCAGTCCGGACAGGTCCGCGCCTGCGTCGGCGGTGAGGGCCTCGGCGATGATGTCCGCAACCTCGGCGAAGGCTGCTTCGCCGAAGCCGCGGGTTGCCAAAGCCGGGGTGCCGATGCGCAGGCCGGAGGTGACCATCGGCGGACGTGGATCGAACGGCACGGCGTTGCGGTTGACGGTGATGTCGATGGCGGCGAGCCGGTCTTCGGCCTGCTGACCGTCGAGCTCGCAGTTCCGCAGGTCCACCAGGACCAGGTGGACGTCGGTGCCGCCGGACACCACGGAAATGCCCTTGGCGGCCACATCCGGCTGGACCAGGCGCTCGGCCAGGATCCGGGCACCGGCCAGGACACGTTCCTGGCGTTCCTTGAACTCCTCCGAGGCGGCGATTTTGAAGGCCACGGCCTTACCCGCGATCACGTGCTCCAGCGGACCGCCCTGCTGGCCCGGGAACACCGCAGAGTTGATCTTCTTGGCGACGTCGGCGTCGTTGGTCAGGATGATGCCGCCGCGAGGACCGGCCAGGGTCTTGTGCGTCGTGGACGTCGTGACGTGTGCGTGCGGGACCGGCGAGGGGTGCAGCCCGGCGGCGACGAGCCCGGCGAAATGCGCCATGTCCACCATCAGGTAGGCGCCCACGGAGTCGGCGATCCGGCGGAACTCGGCGAAGTCCAGCTGCCGGGCGTAGGCGGACCAGCCGGCAACGATGAGCTGCGGCTTGTGCTCCTGGGCCAGGCGCTCCACCTCGGCCATGTCGACCCGGTGGTCCTCTTCGCGGACCTGGTAAGGGATCACGTTGTACAGGCGGCCGGAGAAGTTGATCCGCATGCCGTGGGTCAGGTGGCCGCCGTGGGCCAGGTTCAGGCCCATGATGGTGTCGCCCGGCTTGATCAGGGCGTGCATCACCGAGGCGTTCGCCTGCGCGCCGGAGTGCGGCTGCACGTTCGCGTACTCGGCGCCGAACAGGGCCTTCACGCGGTCGATGGCCAGCTGCTCGATCACGTCAACGTGTTCACAGCCGCCGTAGTAGCGCTTGCCCGGGTAGCCTTCGGCGTACTTGTTGGTCAGCACCGACCCCTGCGCCTGCATCACGGCCG
Organism: Arthrobacter sp. NPDC057013; assembly: GCF_042674585.1. Classification (NCBI taxonomy): domain Bacteria; kingdom Bacillati; phylum Actinomycetota; class Actinomycetes; order Micrococcales; family Micrococcaceae; genus Arthrobacter; species Arthrobacter sp. NPDC057013. The sequence goes on along the minus strand of NZ_JBHUSE010000003.1, from coordinate 14,210 downwards.
CGGCCGTGTGGTTCTCCGACGCGATCATTTCCAGGCCGCCGCGCTGGCGGCCGAGCTCGTCGTCGATCTTCGCTGCGATCTCCGGGTCCAGCTCCGCGAGGTCCGCGTTCAGGCTCGGGGACACGACCTGTTCGAAAGCTGCGGTTGCAGCCAGTGAGGCGCTCACAGCTCGCCGCCGTTCTTGGCAGCGTATTCCTCGGCCGACAGCAGCGGGCCCTCAGAATCAGCGGCCACCTTGAACAGCCAACCCGCACCGTACGGGTCGCTGTTGATCAGGGCGGGGTTCTCGATGACGGTGGGGTTGATCTCCGTGACCTCCCCCGTGACCGGCGCATACAGGTCCGAGACCGACTTCGTGGACTCAACCTCGCCGCAGGTCTCCCCTGCGGTCACAGCCGAGCCGACCTCGGGCAGGTCAACGTAAACGATATCGCCGAGGGCATCAGTGGCCACGGCAGAAATGCCAATGGACACCACATTCCCGTCCCCGCGGGAAACCCACTCATGCTCGTCGGAATACTGCAGTTCAGCGGCAACTTTTGCCATTGTGTTCCTTAATCTCGTTACTTCTGTGGTCGGGTTGGGAGTCCTGGCTACTTCTGCCCTCAAGGGTTCGGCAAGCTCAACCCCCAATGATTGAACTTGCTCCGTCACCTGCCTTGGTTTCGACGGGCTCAACCAGCGGTCAGCGGCCCTCCGCCAGCACCTTTGGCTTTCGAAGGCGCTGATCCCGGCCCGGGGTTGTGTCCTGATAAGCCGCCCAAGGTGAGCTGACAGGGGCCCCTTCGGCCTCGGCATCCGGCAGCATGCGTCTAAGGGAGCGTCACGTCCGCTCAGCGGGCGTCTACGCGACCGAGCATGCAGAGGATGTTTGGGCCGAAGGGCCTGCCGGCCCAGCACTGGGGGGACAGGACAGGACCCCGGGCTACTTTGAGCGCTTGTAGAAAGGCAGTGTGACCACTTCGAACGGCTCCGCCTTGCCCCGCAGGTCGATGTCGAGTGCCGTGCCGGGTTCGGCGCAGGCGACGTCGACATAGGCCATGGCCACCGGGTAGCCGAGGGTCGGGCTGGGCTGGCCGGAGGTGACTTCGCCGACGACGTTGCCGTCCTTGAGGACCGGGTAGTGCCCCCGGCCGGCGCGGCGGCCCAGACCCTTGAGGCCCACAAGCTTGCGGCCCGTGGTGGCACCGGCGCCGGCTTCCTTTTTGGCGGCCAGCGCGGCCTTACCCACGAAGTCGCCTTCCTTAGACAGCGCGACGACGGGGCCCAGGCCGGCGGCGAACGGGTCTCCTTCGAGGGAGAGCTCGTTGCCGTACAGCGGCATGCCGGCTTCAAGTCGGAGCGAATCGCGGGAGGCAAGGCCACAGGGCGTCAACTCACCCTCGTCCGCGATGGCGACGATGGACTGCCAAAGGGCGGTGGCGTCGTCGTTCTCCACGAAGATCTCGAAGCCGTCCTCGCCGGTGTACCCGGTGCGTGCCAGCAGGAGGCTGCGCTCGGCGCCGCCCACCAGGAAGGAAACCTCGACGGCGGCGTAGTACTTCAGCCCGGTCACCAGCTCGTGCTGGGCTGCCGGGACGAGGCGGAGGAGGATCCCTTCGGCCTTGGGACCCTGCACAGCGATCAGCGACGTCTCGGCGGAAACATCCTCGACGGCGACGTCAAAGTTTGCTGCCCGCTGCACCAATGCCTCGGCCACCACCTTGGCGTTGCCGGCGTTGGGGACCACGAGGAATTTCTCGTTCCCGCGGCGGTACACGATGAGGTCGTCGATGATGCCGCCCTCCTCGTTGCAGATCAGGGAGTACTTGGCCTTGCCGACGGCCATGGCGGAGATCTTGCCGGCCAGGGCGTAGTCGAGGAAAGCCGCGGCGTCCGGGCCGGTCACCCAGACTTCGCCCATGTGGGAGAGGTCGAAGATGCCGGCCGCGTTGCGGACGGCCTTGTGCTCGGCCAGTTCGGAGCCGTACTTGAGCGGCATCTGCCAGCCGCCGAAGTCGGTGAACGAGGCGCCCAGCTTCTTGTGCTCCTCGTAAAGGGCAGTGTAGTTCTCAGTCATTGGGGAATCCTTTGTGGGACGAAGTCTAGTTCTCGAACGCTTCGATCGGAGGGCAGGAGCAGACCAGGTTGCGGTCACCTGCGGCTCCGTCGATGCGGCCTACCGGCGGGAAGTACTTGTCCTGGTTGAGGGAGTGCACCGGGAAGACGGCCTGTTCACGCGGGTAGGCCCGGTCCCAGTCAGAGCTGATCGCTGCGGCCGCGGTGTGCGGGGCGTTGCGCAGGGGGCTGTTCTCGACGGTGAAGTCACCGTTGGCAACCTGGTCGATCTCGCCACGGATGCTGATCATGGCCTTGATGAACCGGTCGATTTCCCCCAGGTCCTCCGACTCCGTGGGCTCCACCATCAGGGTGCCGGCCACCGGGAACGCCAGCGTGGGCGCGTGGAAGCCGTAGTCGATCAGGCGCTTGGCCACGTCCTCGGCGGTCACGCCGGTCCGTGCTGTGAGCTCGCGCAGGTCCAGGATGCACTCGTGCGCCACCAGCCCGCCCTCGCCGGTGTAGAGCACGGGGAAGAAGTCGTTGAGGCTGGCCGCCACGTAGTTTGCGGCGAGCAGCGCGGACTTGGTGGCCTCGGCCAGGCCGGCCCCGCCCATGAGCTTCACGTACGCCCAGGAGATGGGCAGCACGCCGGCGGAGCCGAAGCGCGAGGCGGAGATCGGAACGCAGTCGCCTTCGGTCCAGGTGGCCGCGTCGCCCGGCATGAACGGGGCCAGGTGCGCCTTCGCCGCAACAGGTCCGACGCCGGGTCCGCCGCCGCCGTGCGGGATGCAGAACGTCTTGTGCAGGTTCAGGTGTGAGACGTCGCCGCCGAACTTGCCCGGCTGGGCCAGGCCAACGAGGGCGTTGAGGTTTGCCCCATCGATGTACACCTGGCCGCCGGCCGCATGGATGGCGTCGCAGACCTCGCGGACGTCGGCGTCGTACACCCCGTGGGTGGACGGGTAGGTGATCATGATGCAGGACAGGGCGTCCTTGTTGGCCTCGATCTTGGCGTACAGGTCGGTGTGGTCGATCGTGCCGTCGGCCGCAGTGGCCACCACCACGACCTTCATGCCGGCCAGCACGGCCGAGGCCGCGTTGGTGCCATGGGCGGAGGCCGGGATCAGGCAGACGTTGCGCTGCTCGTCGCCGCGGGACAGGTGGTAGCCGCGGATGGCCAGCAGTCCGGCGAGCTCGCCCTGGGAACCGGCGTTCGGCTGGATGGACACCTGGTCATAGCCGGTGATCTCGGTCAGCTGCGCCTCGAGGTCGGCGATCAGCTCGCGCCAGCCGGCGGTCTGGGAATCGGGGGCAAACGGGTGGATCGAGGCGAACTCCGGCCAGGAGATGGCCTCCATCTCGGCCGTGGCGTTCAGCTTCATGGTGCAGGAACCCAGCGGGATCATGGTGCGGTCCAGCGCCAGGTCGCGGTCGGAGAGCTTGCGGATGTAGCGCAGCAGCTGGGTCTCCGAGCGGTGCGTGTTGAACACCGGGTGCTGCAGGTACGCGGAGGAACGTTCGACGGCGGCGTCCAGGACGAAACCGTCGGTCGCCTCCACTGCCTCGGCACCGAAGGCTGCGAGCAGGTCGGCCACGATGGCCGTCGTCGTGGTTTCATCGGCGGAGATGCCGACGGTGTCGGCGTCGATGCTGCGGAGGTTGATGCCCCTCTGCTCGGCGGCGGCGACGATGCCGGCGGCCTTGCCCGGGACGGACACCGTCACGGTGTCGAAGAAGCTGGTGTGCAGGACGTCCAGCCCGGCAGCCTTGAGAGATGCGGCCAGGGTCCTGGCGTGGGCGTGGGCGGTTTCGGCGATCGCCTTCAGGCCCTCCGGCCCGTGGTAGACGGCGTACATGGACGCGACGATGGCCAGCAGTGCCTGCGCGGTGCAGATGTTGGACGTGGCCTTCTCGCGGCGGATGTGCTGTTCGCGGGTCTGCAGCGCCAGGCGGTAGGCCGGGACGCCGGCGTTGTCCTTGGAAACGCCTACCAGGCGGCCGGGCAGGGAGCGTTCAAGACCCTTCTGCACGGCCATGTAGGCCGCGTGCGGGCCGCCGTAGAACAGCGGAACGCCCAGGCGCTGGGCGGAGCCGACGGCGATGTCCGCGCCCTGCTCGCCCGGAGGCGTGATCAGGGTCAGGGCCAGCAGGTCGGCGGCCACGGTGACCAGGGCGCCGCGTTCCTTGGCGGCGGCGATGACCTCGCTGTGGTCGAAGACGCGGCCGGAGACACCGGGCTGCTGGAGGACGACGCCGTTAATGTCGCCGTCGGGCAGTCCCTGGGAAAGGTCGGCGACCTCCACCTCGAAACCAAGCGCCTCGGCGCGGCCCTTGACGACGGCGATGGTCTGCGGCAGGCAGTCCGCGTCCAGGACGGTCTTGCCGTCGTGGGCGGCCTTGTTCTTGTTGGCCCGGCGCATCAGCAGCACGGCCTCAGCCACTGCCGTTGCTTCGTCCAGCAGCGAGGCGTTGGCGATGGGCAGGCCCACGAGGTCCTGGACCATGGTCTGGAAGTTCAGCAGCGCCTCGAGCCGGCCCTGGGAAATCTCCGGCTGGTACGGGGTGTAGGCCGTGTACCAGGCGGGTGCTTCAAGGATGTTGCGGCGGATCACCGGGGGCGTCACGGTGTCGTAGTAGCCCTGGCCGATCATCTGGACGGCGGTCTTGTTCTTGGCCGCGAGCTTACGGAGTTCGGCCAGGGCTTCAACCTCGCTCAGCGCCGGAGCGAGCTGCAGCGCGGAGTCCTGGCGGATGTCGTTCGGCACCGCCGTATCAACCAGCGCGTCGACGGTGTCGTAGCCGACGGCCTTGAGCATGGCTTCGACGTCGGCCTGGCGGCGGGCGCCAATGTGCCGGTCGACGAAGGACGAGGAGGCTGAATTAACGGTCAAAAGGAACTCCATAACTAAGGCGGCGCAGGGTACGCCACATTGATTCGGGTTCCTCCCCGCTCTGTATTGGACCTGAGAGTTTCCGCGTTGCTGCACTTTCGCACAGCACCGCTTGCACCGTCGGTGAGCACAGCATGCCCTGAACCATCCGCACGAAGGCGGAACATGGCGGGCGGGCAGCCTGCTGCTTTCCAGAGTTGCCTTGCCGCGGCGGTACATGGGCCTGAGAGATTCCTGGGGAGGTTTTGCTCCTACGGCGCCTGCTTGTACCTACTTGCAGGACTCTCCCGCCGCAGATCAAAGGCTTATTCAATTGAGCGGTGACAGCTGTCACAGAGGCTATTGTCCTACGCCGGGAACGCGTCTGCAAACTGTGGCAGCGTGGGTTGGCACACGCCACTCACCGCCTGAGGCGGTCAAGGGCGGCAAGGAGGCTTTCGACGTCGGCCGCGGTCTCGGACGGCGACGCTGCCGGCCCGATGGACAGCATGGCGTTGAAATAGAGTCCGTCACCCATGTACAGGACGGCCCTGGCCAGGCCCGGCCCGACGTCGCGGGCGATCTCGTCCAGCCACCGCTGCTGGATGTGCGCGAACCGGCGCCGGGTCCCCTCGTGCGCCACCTCGGCCAACCGCGTCGCGGCAACGATGGCACGGTCCAGCGGGGTGTCCGCCCAGACGGACGACCTGATGAAGTAGGCGGCCGCACCCTCGGTGGCCGCAGCCATGGCCTGCGCGTCCGCCTCCGCGAACTCATCGAGCCGGTCCAGCAGGGCACCGATCAGCGCTTCCTTGTTCGGAAAGTGGTACAGGAGCCCGCCCTTGGATACACCCGCCCGAGCAGCCACGGCGTCAAGGGTGGCTGCACGTTCCCCCACCTCAATCAGGAGGGATTCAAACGCGTCGAGGACTGCGCCGCGGGCGACCGGTTTTCTGGGCATGGCTTCCATCATGCCGGTTCCGGGCCGGGGTTTATAACTATACCGTCCGGACGGTATAGTTAACTCATGACCCTGCATCCAGCCCTTTCCCCGGAGCGCACTCCCGCAAGCCAGGCCGGCGGCGTGCGCGACTGGTTCGCCCTGGCCCTGCTGATGTTCCCGGTCCTCCTGGTGGCCGTGGACAACACCGCGCTGACGTTTGCCCTTCCGGCGATCGCCCGCAGCCTCGACCCCACGGGCGTGCAGCTGTTGTGGATAGTGGACGCCTATGCCCTTGTCCTCGCCGGACTCCTGGTGGCTATGGGCAGCCTCGGCGACAGAATCGGGCGCCGCCGGCTGCTGCTGGTCGGCATTTCGGGTTTCGCGCTGGTCTCGGCGGCGTCGGCCTTTGCCCCGAGCGCCGAATGGCTGATTGCCGGCCGCGCGGCCATGGGATTCTTCGGCGCCACGCTCATGCCGTCCACACTTTCCCTGATCCGCAACATTTTCCGGGAGCCCGGCCGGCGGAGGCTGGCGGTGGCCATCTGGGCCGCGGGCTTCTCCGGCGGCGCTGCGCTGGGTCCGATTTTTGGCGGCTGGCTCGTGGAGCATTTCCGGTGGGGCGCCGTCCTGCTCGTGGCCGTGCCCATCATGCTGCCGCCGCTGGTTCTGGGCCGCTTCCTCATTCCGGAATCCAGGGACCCCAACCCGGGCAAAGTGGACCTGGCCAGCGTGGCGCTGTCCATGCTGACCATGGCGCCTGTGGTCTACGGCATCAAGGAACTGGCCACGCATGGACCGGGCGTGACGTCGCTCGGAGTCCTGGCGTTTGGACTGGCCACGGGCCTTGTGTTCATCCGCCGCCAGCAGGCCCTCGCGTCCCGGATGGTGGACACATCCCCGCTGCTGGACATGTCACTGTTCAGGAACCGCGTGTTCAGCACGGCGATCACGGCGAACATCCTGGCCCTGTTCTCCTACAACGGCTTCATCCTGTTCCTGGCCCAGCACCTGCAGCTGCTCGAGGGAATGTCGCCGTCAGAGTCGGGCACCGCCATGCTGCCGGCCCTGACGGCCACCGTGGTGGCGGGCCTGCTCGTGGTTCCGCTGGTCCGGAAGGTCCGGCCGGGCTTTGTGGTGGCGGCGGGACTGGCGCTGAGCGCCGCCGGGTACTGCATAGTTGCGTTCGGGAATCACGACGCCGGGCCCACCGCGCTGTTGGCCGCCCTCCTCATCCTGGCGCTGGGTGTGGGGTCGGCGGAGACTATCTCGAACGATCTGATTCTGGGAGCGGTCCCGGCGGAGAAAGCGGGAGCGGCTGCGGCGATTTCCGAGACGGGCTACGAAGTGGGATCGCTCCTCGGGACAGCCATCCTGGGGTCCATCCTCACTGCGTCATACCAGCAGCACCTCACCCTGCCCGGGGCTGTGGCGCAGACGGTCCCTGCCGGGTCAGCGGACCAGGCCAGGGAAACGCTGGCGGGCGCCATGGAGGTCGCCGGATCCCTGCCGGCCCCGCTGGCCGAGGGGCTTAAGGCGGCTGCCCGGGCGGCGTTCGATTCCGGCGTCCATATCACTGCGGCGATTGCGCTGGTACTGATGGCCGCAGCGTCGGTGCTGGCCGCCGTCGTTCTTCGCCGGATTCCGCACGCAAAGTAAACCGGCCGGACGCAAGGCCGCCGGCACAGAAAAGGGCAGCCCGGGAGAATTTTTCTCCGGGGCTGCCCTTTGCCGTCGGCGCGGGTATATCCAGCCGGCCCGCTACTTGACGTCAGGGTGCGTGACGCTGGCGGACGCCTTCATGTTCTCGGCACCCACCATCCACGCGTACTGCTCGAGCTTTTCAATGAAGGTGTGCAGCAGGTCCGCGGTGGTGGGGTCTTCCTCATCCACCTCGTCATGAACCTTGCGCATGGTGCCCACTGCCGCTTCGAGTGCCGCCACGATACGGTCGATCGCATCCTTGGTGTTGATGAGCCCGTCCGGGAACTGCGGAAGGTGGGTCGCCTTCGCCACGGTGGCGCTGCGCCCGTCGGGCAGGGCATGCAGGGCACGCATGCGCTCGGCGATGTCATCGGCGAAGGCGCGGGCGGCGTCCACGATCTCGTCGAGCTGAAGGTGCAGATCCCTGAAGTTGGTTCCAACAATATTCCAGTGCGCCTGCTTGCCCTGGATGTGCAGTTCGATCAGGTCCGTTAGGACGGCCTGCATGTTATTGGTCAGTGTCGGTGAAGCCTTCATGAATCCTCCTCGATTGGTCCAGTGGTCTCGACGCTACCGCAGCCGTGCCGGCACGGGGAGCGTCGGCGAGCGAATTTCACGATCAGCTTACTTACTACTTGGCGGGTCATAAATGATCGGCATTCAAATACCCCTTGCCACACCCGCGCGGCACGTGCATACTAAATGAACGTCATTCATTTAGTGACGGTCGTCTCACTGGAGTAATCATCATCATGATCGAAATAACCTGCCTCAACGCGCCTGCTTCGCTCGCCCGGACAGCGCCGTCCGGCCGCCCCGCCCTGAGGGTCGGCCTCGTGCAGCACCGCTGGCACAGCAGCGAAGCCGCACTCCGCGCCGAACTCAACGACGGCATCGACCGGGCCGCAGGGCTGGGCGCCACCGTGGTGTTCCTGCCCGAACTCACCCTCTCCCGCTACCCCGCAGACCAGGTTCCGGAGAATGACCTCGCACGGCAGGGCCAGGACCGGCCCCGCCCCTCCGACGGCGCCGAGGACCTGCTGACCGGCCCCACCTTCCGCTTCGCAGCCGAGGCCGCCCGCCGGAACGGCATCACCGTCCACGCCTCGCTCTACCAGCACGCCGGCAACCCGGACGGCTCGGATGACGGCCTCGGGCTGAACACCTCCATCCTCGTGTCCCCGGCCGGCGAGCTCCTGGCCCGTACGCACAAGCTGCACATCCCGGTGACCGCCGGATACTACGAGGACAAGTTCTTCCGCCAGGGCCCGGTGTCCGGGGACGCCTACCAGGTCCACGCCCCGGCCGAACTCGGCGGCGCCCGGCTGGGCATGCCCACCTGCTGGGACGAATGGTTCCCCGAACTGGCCCGCATGTACTCCCTCGGCGGCGCCGAGCTGCTGGTCTACCCGACGGCGATCGGTTCAGAACCGCTGTTCCCGGACTTTGACACCCAACCCCTCTGGCAGCAGGTCATTGTGGGCAACGGCATCGCGAACGGCCTGTTCATGGTGGTCCCGAACCGCTGGGGCCAGGAAGGCAGCCTGAACTTCTACGGCTCCTCCTTCATCTCCGACCCCTACGGACGCATCCTGGTCCAGGCTCCGCGCGACGAGTCTGCGGTCCTCGTGGCCGACCTCGACCTGGACCAGCGCAAGGACTGGCTGACGCTGTTCCCTTTCCTCACCACCCGCCGCCCGGACACCTACGACCGGCTCACCGAACCGGTCCGACCCGAGGAGCCGTTTGGCACCGAAATCGCGGCGAATGTGGAGGTAAACGCATGAGCACGTGGCGCATGCCGGCGGAGACGGCGCGCCAGGAGCGGCTCTGGATGGCCTTCCCCACGGGCGGCTACACCCTCGGCGACACCGCGGAGGCGGCGCACGCCGCCCGTTCCGTCTGGGCCGCCGTCGCGAACGCCGCCGTCGAGTTTGAACCGGTCACCATGGTGGTGGACCCGTCCGACGTCGGAACCGCCGCCCGCTACCTTGCCCCCGCCGTCGAGGTGCTGACGGCGGAACTCAACGACGCCTGGATGCGCGACATCGGCCCGACGTTTGTGCTGGACGGAAACGGCGCCCTGGGCGCCGTCGACTGGGTCTTCAACGGCTGGGGTGCCCAGGACTGGGCCAGCTGGGACAAGGATTCCCTGGTCGCCGCCGAAGTTGCAGGCCGGTCCCGCGCCCGGCACCTCGTGTCCGAACTGGTCAACGAGGGCGGCGGCATCCAGGTGGACGGCGAGGGCACGGTTCTGGTCACCGAGACGGTGCAGCTGGATCCGGGCCGTAATCCCGGACTCAGCAAGGCCGACGTCGAGGCCGAACTGGCCAGGACCATCGGCGCCAAAAAGGTCATCTGGCTGCCGCGCGGGCTCACCCGCGACTCACAGCGGTTCGGAACGCGCGGGCACGTGGACATCGTTGCCGCCATCCCGTCCCCGGGCACACTGCTGGTCCACTCCCAGCAGAACCCCGCCCACCCGGACTACGAGGTGAGCCGGGAAATCATCAGCTTCCTGTCCTCCACCACGGACGCTGCCGGCCGGGAATGGAGGATCATCGAGGTCCCGGCGCCCGTCGCCCTGACGGATCCGGAAGGTTTCGTGGACTACAGCTACATCAACCACGTTGTGGTCAACGGCGGCGTCATCGCCTGCACGTTCTCCGACCCCAACGACGAGAAGGCACTCCGCATCATCGCGGACGCATATCCCGGGCGCAAGGTGGTGGGCATCGATGCCCGCGAATTCTTCGCCCGCGGCGGGGGAATCCACTGCATCACCCAGCAGCAGCCCGCTGCCGCCTAGAAAGGGCCTGTCATGAGCCAAACCACGAGCATCCAGCCCGACGGGAAGAGCTCTTCCCCGGCCGGCGAAGCAACGCACGGCATCACCGGGAAGGGCCTGAAGGGCGGGCAGCTGGGCCTCCTGGCCGTCGTCGTCCTGGGTATATCCTCGGTGGCTCCGGCCTACAGCCTCACCAGTTCGTTGGGGCCTGCCGTCGGGACCGTGGGCGTGCAGTTGCCGGCGATCTTTATCGTCGCCTTTATCCCGATGATCCTGGTGGCATTCGCCTACCGCGAGCTGAACGCCGACTCCCCGGACAGCGGGACCACGTTCACGTGGACCACAAAAGCGTTCGGCCCCTTCGTCGGCTGGCTGGGCGGCTGGGGCCTGCTCGCCGCGAACATCATTGTTTTGTCCAACCTGGCAGGCGTCGCGGTGGACTTCTTCTATCTCTTCCTGGCCCAGGTGTTCAACAACCCCGGGCTCGCGGACCTGACCTCCAACACGGCAGTCAACATTGCCACCTGCCTCACGTTCGTGGCTCTGGCCGTCTGGGTCAGCTACCGCGGCCTGCACGCCACCAAGCTCGTGCAGTACAGCCTGGTCGGTTTTCAGGTCCTGGTCCTGGTCCTGTTCATCATCATGGCGCTCACGCATGCAGCGTCCGGTGACGCCGGTACATCCCTCGCGTTCAGTTGGGACTGGTTCAACCCCGCGAAGATCGAGAGCTTCGAGCAGTTCACCGCCGGCATGTCACTGGCCGTCTTTGTCTACTGGGGCTGGGACGTGTGCTTGACGGTGAATGAGGAAACCAAGGGCGGCAGGGGCACAGCGGGCAAGGCGGGAACCACGACGGCGGTCGCCGTCCTGGCCCTCTACCTCGCCGTGATCGTGGCCACCATGATGGTGGCCGGCACGGGCGCCGACGGCATTGGCCTGAACAACCCGGACAACCAGTCGAATATCTTCGCGGCCCTGGCCTCGCCGGTCATGGGTCCGCTGGCCATCCTCATGTCTCTCGCCGTGCTCTCCGGCACCGCCTCGTCCCTGCAGTCCACGATGGCCTCCCCGGCACGCAGCCTGCTGGCGATGGGCCACTACGGCGCGCTCCCGCCGCGTTTCGCGTCGGTCAGCAAGCGCTTCGGGTCCCCCGGCTTCGCAACGCTGGTCGCGGGCGGGATCTCCGGCGGCTTCTACGCGGTCATGAAGGTGGTCAGCGAGAACGTCCTCAACGACACCATCCTGGCGCTGGGCCTGATGATCTGCTTCTACTACGGCCTCACCGCCTTCGCCTGCACGTGGTACTTCCGGCACAGCCTGTTCTCCAGCGTCCGCAACTTCTTCATGCGGCTGCTGTTCCCCATGCTGGGCGGACTGGTCCTCACCGTCGTCTTCATCCAGACGGCCGTGGACAGCTGGGCCCCGGAATTCGGCAGTGGTTCGGAGATCTTCGGCGTGGGGCTCGTGTTCGTGCTCGGCGTGGGGATTCTGGCCCTCGGGGTCGTCCTCATGCTGGTGATGTCGCGGCTGCGGCCCGGCTACTTCCGCGGGGACACCATCCGCCAGGACACCCCGGCACTGGTGGTTCCCGAATAGCGGCTGGTCCCCGAATAGCGCCATCCACCTGCAGCGATGCCCCGCTTCCCGGTCCGGGAGGCGGGGCATCGCTGTATCTAATTCTGCTCCCCTACTGCGGGCATCTCACCAGTAGCGGGCTCACCAGTAGTGGGCGACGTCGACGACAAGCCGGGAACCGGAGCCGGGACCATCCAGGGTGTACACCTTGAACGGCAGCCGGGCACGAACGCCCAGGCCAAGGGTGGTGTAGCCCTCGAAGCTGCCGGCCCACGCCACCTGCCGGAACGTGTGATACCCGGACACATTGGTTACCTCGGACCGGTTGGCCGGGTTGAAGGTGGCCTTGCCCGTGGCATTGTCATAGGCCGGCGAGTTGATGGTGAGCTGCAGGAATGCGCGGCCGCGGAGCTTGAGCGGCAGGCCGGAGCCTTCCTGTGCCACCTCGGAAACGTAGCGGACGTTGTAGCCCTTGGCTTTGCCCTTGAGGTCGATCACGAGGCGGTCAAAGCAGTAGTGCTGCCCGGTGCGGACGTTGGTGATGGCTGCCGTGCTCATGGTCTTGTCAGCCTTCGCCAGCGAGCCCCACACCTGCCCGCAGTAGGAGGCTGCCGAGGCGGAGCCCGGAGCCAGCAGGCCCAGTCCAACAGCCAGGAGGATGACTGTGAGCCAGGCGGGAATTTTTTTCATTTGGCCACCCCTTTCGAGTGAGTATTTGGATAGCTCCAGAGTAGGAGCGCCAAAAGCGCTAAACGAGGGATGTGGCCGGTTCGGGGCGCAACCGTTAATCTCGCAAAATACGGGTCACGGGGCCGTAAATTCCGAGCCTGCTTTTAAGGGCTTCGAGAGGCGTTCGTGGCCGTTTCTCCATGCTTCCGTTACCGCAGGTAACGGGGCCTTGCCGGCCCCGAAGCGGGCGTGATCGCGGGCACAATAAAGCGAGGCGCCGGCCTCCCCATCGGGGAGCCGGCGCCTCGCGTGGCTTTGCTCTGGCGGCTGCCTGGCTATGAAGGCTGCCGCGCCGCAAGGCAGGACATGCGCAGAGGATTGTCCCGCTTAGCCTTCGCAGTCGTGGCAGTACTTCATGCCGTTCTTTTCCTTGGCGACCTGGGACCGGTGACGGACCAGGAAGCAGGAGCCGCAGGTGAACTCGTCGGACTGCTCAGGAACGACGATAACCGTCAGTTCCTCGTTGGAAAGATCGGCGCCCGGAAGGTCGATTCCTTCGGCGGTGTCATTCTCATCGACGTCGATAACGGCGGTCTGGGCACCGCCGCCGCGGGACGCCTGGAGTGCCTCCAGGGATTCGGAGGGAGACTCTTCTTCTGTCTTGCGTGGGGCGTCGTAATCGGTAGCCATAGCGTTGTTCACTTTCGTTGCTGCACAGCGCCATTCAGGCACCTCAGTGAAGCAGTTTAGGTCATAAAGCGGCGACGTCAAGAATAGTGTGGCCAACGCGACACTAATTGGTCTTTTCCGCCTGTTCAGGGGCCTTGGCGGCGGAATTTTCGTGCGTCCTGAGGGCGCGGTCTTCCGCGACGGCGACGCCGCTGAGCGGAGGCAGCCACGCCCACCGGGTGACCTCCTGGAGGGCATCGTTGGCCTGCCCGGCAGTGTCAGGAACCGGCGGGAAGAACAGGGCGTCCGCGAGCGCCGCACGTACCCTGGTGAGCAACTCTGTGATGGTCATGCCGCCAAGCTATGCGGCCGGTGTTGTGGGCACGTTTCGGCCGCATCTCCGGGCGGTTAAGTGCAGAGACTCGGCCGCGCCCCAGCGCGGACCCTGTTGCCTCAAGTCAATACCTCCGCGAAGGGGCATACGTTGCGTCATTGGAAAACCTCCGGTTGGGTCGGCGGTTCCAGTCCCCGTTGACTGGCGGTTTGATGGGCGCTGGCTGCTTGGCGGTGGCGAGGGTTCCGAGTTGCCCGGTGAGGGCCAGGATCTGCCGGGACAGGGCGGCGGGTCTGACTTTCCGGTATTCGGCGTTCATGCGCGTTGCTGCCTTCCTTTCGGTGTGAGGATCGGCGGCCGCGCGCCGGTGCGGGGTCGCCGGCGCGTCATGGATCTTTGTCACCTTGGCCCCGAGGCGGGTCTTGGATACGAGCTTCTGCTGGGGAAGCAGGTAGTTGGTGAAGGTACGGTCCAGCTCCCAGATTTGGTTCAGCAGCTCAAGTTCCGCGGCAGTGTCATAGCGCAGGTAGCCAACCAGCTCACGGACCCTCGACCAGTTTTTCTGCTCGACGTGGGCCCCGTCGTTCTTGTTATAGGGACGTGAGCGGGTGAAAGTGATCC